>CAJMLH010000024.1 GCA_905214195.1 uncultured bacterium | reverse complement strand
TTATAATTATGTATAGAAAGAATTGGAGGATCACAGATGAATGTTGTAATATACGCTCGGTTTTCCAGTCATAGCCAAACCGAGCAATCCATTGAAGGACCGTTAAAAGTCTGTTATGAATATGCCGAGTCGCACAATTACACGGTAGTCGGTGAATATATCGACCGAGCACAAAGCGGTAAGTTTGATAACCGTGCTGATTTCCAAAGAATGATTGCAGACAGCGATAAACACACCTTTGAGGGTGTACTTGTATATCAGCTTGACCGCTTCGCCCGCAACCGATATGACAGCGCGATTTATAAAGCAAAACTCAAGAAAAACGGTGTCAGAGTATTATCTGCAAAAGAGAATATTACCGACGATGCTTCGGGCATTCTTATCGAGGGTGTCCTTGAAAGTATGGCGGAATACTACTCCGTAGAGCTTGCACAGAAAATCCATCGAGGTATGTCTATCAATGCCGAAAAGTGTTTGTCAAATGGCAGCAACCCCGGACTTGGTTTTAAGGTGAATAAAAAGGATCGCACTTTTTATGTTGATGAGGAAGAAGCGGCAATTGTCCGTGAAATATATGAACGTTATGCAAGTGGTGAAACTAAAGCGGAAATCGTAAAAGATTTACAGCGAAGAAGGGTTAAAACCTCACTTGGTAACGAGTTCACATATAACAGTCTTAGCCGCCTTCTCAAAAACAAACGCTATATCGGCATATATTTATACAAAGGAGTTGAAACACCCGGCGGAATGCCACGCATCTTGGACGACGACTTATTCTATCGGGTACAAGCGCTTATGAACAAGAACAAATCTGCACCCGCCCGCACACGGGGCGAAAATGAATATCTATTGACCACAAAGCTTTTCTGCGGTCATTGCAAGGAAATGATGGTTGGATACGGCGGCACGGGAAAGTCTGGCAAGCAATATCACTACTATATGTGCAAGAAAGCTCGCAAAAAGAAATGTAATAAGAAGATAATCAGCAAGGATTATATTGAAGATCGTGTTGTCAGCGAATGCCTTAAAATGCTGACCGACGAGAAAATTCGATATATCGCCAAAAAGGTTGCAGAGGAATGTAATAAGAGTCCCGATAATATATCGGTGCGTGAAATTAAGAAAGCCATTAAAGAAGTTGATACTGCCATTGAAAACCTTTGGAAAGGTATTGAGCAAGGACAAGCGGTTGATATGCTCACCGAGCGACTGCATCAGCGACAAGTAGAAAAAGAAGAATTGGAAACTCAGCTCGCTATCGAGAACAACAAGAAAATTTGTTTATCCGAGGCACAGATTTTAGCCTTTCTTGATTATGTGTGCGAAATGCCGCTTGATGACTTTAATAAGCGCAGAGCGATTATCAATATATTCGTTCACTCCATTTACTTGTATGATGACCACTTTACTTTGATTATCAATGCGAGTAAAAAGCCTTTGAGCATTGAGAATATCCCGCTTGACGATATTGAGGAAGCTTTTGAGGGCGAAAACACCGAAACGGAGGGGTGTTCATCCATGATGACACCCGCTCCACCAAACAGTAAAAGCCGAATCATTAGTGTTCGGCTTTTGTGATTTTTGCAGAGCAGGCATATAGAGCCGAAGTTTAATAAATTCTTAAACTTGATAAAGCTGAGTAGTGAGTACAAATGATATATGATAAAATTAAATCGTGATTTTCAAAATGAAGAACTTTACGCTTCATAAGAAATAAAATAATAAAAGGGGGAAGTTATGAAGACGATAGCCATAATAGACGACGATATTTATATAGGGGACATGCTGAAAGAAGTTCTCGTAAGAGAAGGATATGCAGCTATAAGAGCGTATTCGGGCACAGAGGCGCTATATCTTCTTTCGGAAAAACATCCTGATTTGGTGTTGCTTGACTTAATGATGCCGGGGCTTTCAGGAGAGGAAGTTTTGCCGCATATATCGGGAATACCTGTAATAGTGATGAGTGCAAAGGTAGATGTGGATGATAAAGTGAGCTTGCTGCTTAATGGGGCTTGCGACTATATCACAAAACCTTTTGATATAAAAGAGCTGCTTGCAAGAATCACCGTACAGCTTAGAAACAAAAATGAAAGAGAAATCAAAACGGTATATCGTATGGGAGAATTATCATTGGATATTTTGTCACATACTGTCATGTTCGGTGAGCAAGAGATAAAGCTGACAAGGACGGAATATGCTATACTCAAGCTGCTGATGCAAAATGAGGGACATGTTATAGCCAAGTCGGTGATACTGGACAGAATAAGTGAGGACACTCCGGACTGTACTGAGAATTCGCTTAAGATACACATAAGCAATCTTAGGAAAAAGCTACGAAGTGTTTCGGGTAGAGAATATATTGAGGCAGTTTGGGGGATAGGATTCAGAATAGAATAAAAGGAGCATTCAAACAACATAATAAATACCAACAAAAATTTACTGATTCTTTAAGGTTTTCTTTACCGGATTCTTTACTATCCTGCTTTATGATATGGATATAAAAGAAAAGGAGGTATTTAATATGGAATATGTTCTTTCTGCCAACGGCATTTGCAAATCTTACAAAAATTTCAAGGCGTTGAGCGGACTTTCCATGAATGTGCCTAAAGGAGCAATTTACGGCTTTGTAGGCAAAAACGGAGCGGGCAAGACAACGCTTATCAGAATCATATGCGGTTTACAAGAACCTACATCAGGGGAATATACACTTTATGGCGCTAACAGCCGAAGCAGCGATATAATAAAGGCTCGCCGCAGAATGGGTGCAGTTGTAGAGACACCTTCAATCTATCAGGACTTGACAGCAGAAGAAAATTTAAAACAGCAATATCGTGTATTGGGATTGCCGTCATATGAGGGTATAAATCAGCTGTTGGAATTAGTGGGTCTTGAAGATACGGGAAAGAAAAAGGCTAAGAATTTTTCCCTTGGAATGAAGCAGAGACTGGGTATTGCCGTTGCTCTGGCAGGTGACCCGGACTTTCTGGTGCTGGACGAGCCGATAAATGGCCTGGATCCACAGGGAATAGTAGAAATGAGGGAACTGATACTTAAGCTTAACCGTGAAAGACAGATAACAGTAGTGATTTCAAGCCATATTCTGGATGAATTATCAAGACTCGCAACTCATTACGGCTTTATAGACAGATGACATATGGTTAAGGAAATAAGTGCACAGGAGCTTGAGGAAGCCTACCGCAAATGTATAAGAGCAGAAGTTACTGATGTGAATGCATTGTCGAATGTTCTCAATACCATGAAAGTCAATTACAATATAATTTCCGATCACAAGGCGGATATTTTTGAACAGGTTAATATAAGTAAGCTGGCAGCGGCGTTGGCAAAGGAAAATTGTGATATTATTTCTGTTTATGAAAAAGATGAAAGCCTTGAAAGCTATTTTATCGGTCTTGTGGGAGGTGAAAATAATGAATAAATTATTGGCAGCAAACTTTATGAGGATGAAAAAATCCAAAGTGTTTGGTGGCTGTATTTTGTTTATGCTTTTGCTTGGGACAATAATGCCTGTGTCTCAGTACTTGGAGGCAGATAAATTAGGGCTTGAGACAAGCCTCGACGGAAGCTTCTTTGTGTTTGCGATGTTTATAGGGATGACACTGGCGACATTTTGCGGACTTTTTTTCGGCACGGAATACGGTGATGGAACTGTAAGAAACAAAGTTATAGTTGGGCATAAACGCTCTTGGATATATGGGGCGAATCTTGTTACAGGTATTGTTGCGGGGCTTTTGATGTGCGCAGCATTTATAATGATGCATTTGATATTTGGTGCATTGCTTCTTGGCAGCTTTACTATAGAAACACAATATATTCTTTTGTTTATGGCTGCTGCCGGATTTATGACAGTATCCTTTGCTTCTGTATTTACTGCTATATCGATGCTTAATCAAAATAAGGCCGTAATAGCTGTTATATGTATACTTTTTTCCTTTGTAGCCTTGCTCGCAGGTCAATATATTCAGGGAAGGCTGGATGCACCTGAGATGTACGAGGGATACGCATATACCGATGATTCAGGTAAACTTGTAGAGGTGCAAGCCGAAAAAAACCCAAGGTATCTTGAGGGTACAGAAAGAAAAGTATATGAATTCATGCATGATTTACTGCCGGGAGACCAGCAGATACAAATAGCTCATATGTCAACAGCTCATCCATGGAGACTTATAGGGTATTCGGCGGCATTGTCTGTTATAATAACTTCACTGGGGATGGCGATGTTTAGGCGGAAAGATTTGAAATAAAAGGAGAACAAAAGATGATTTGGCTATGGGCGGCTATGGTACTTTTGACATGTGTATCTGTAATTTTGGCAGGAAAGGTTTTTATGCTGAAAAAAGATGCAAGGGAGATAAGAGAGGCATTTGCTGATAGACTTGCCGCTCATACCAATACCTTGATAGATATTTCCCATCAAGATAAAGAGATGAAAATGTTAGCGGAGGAAATCAATGTCCAACTTAGGAAGCTGAGGTATGAAAGGCATAGATTTCAGCAAGGTGATAAGGAACTTAAGGATGCGGTAACAAATATTTCTCATGATTTGAGGACGCCGCTTACAGCTATATTGGGATATCTGCAACTGATAGAGAGAGAAGAGATAAATGAGGAAATCAGGGGATATATTAGGCAAATAGAAAACAGGACTGAGGTATTGAAGCAGTTGACAGAGGAACTGTTCAAATATTCCGTAGTATCGTTAATTGACGATACTAAAAAAGAAATGATGGATTTAAAGAGAGCACTTGAGGAGAGTATGATTTCCTTTTACGGTGCGATGAAGCAGCGGGGGATAGAGCCTGAAATAAATATGACTGAAAAAAGAGTTGAACGATTACTTGACTCTAAGGCAGTAAGCAGAATCTTCGGAAATATTATAAGTAACGCCTTAAAATACAGTGACGGAGATTTCAGGATAACTATGGACGATAACGGTGAGATAAGCTTTTCAAATAAAGCACGGCAATTGGACCATGTCTCGGTAGGCAGATTGTTTGACAGATTTTATACGGTAGAGTCGGGTAGAAACTCCACGGGACTTGGACTTTCAATCGCAAAGCTTTTGACTGAAAGAATGGGAGGTATAATCAAGGCACAGTATCATAATGATGAAATTACTGTTTCAATATCATTTCCCGAAAAACTACAGCCAAGACAAGAAATATAAAAATATAAGACAAAATATATGGGATAAGTTTTAATGGACTAAGGAGCGTCTTCGTCGTATAATAAGCTAAAGGAGGCGCAATATGAAGAAAGAATATTTAAAGGTGATTTCAGACTGCGATGGGATGACTTTAAGTGCCGCAATCTTTGAACCTGAAGATAAAGAAGAGATAAGAGGTGTCGTTCAATTTTCTCACGGAATGGCAGAGCATAAGGAGAGATATTATCCGCTTATGGAATTTCTTGCTGAAAATGGCTTTGCATCGGTAATAAACGATCATCGAGGTCACGGTGAAAGCGTTAGATGCAAGGAAGATTGGGGATATTTTTCGGACGATACAGCAGAATTTGCAGTAGAGGATTTGCACCTGATTACCGGTGAAATTAAAAAGCGGTTTCCTAATAAACCTATCTGTCTTTTCGGTCACAGTATGGGTTCACTTATAGTTCGTAAATACATAAAAAAATACGACAGGGATATAACTAAACTTGTGGTATGCGGTTCTCCAAGTAAAAATCCAATGGTGGGGGCAGCTCTTTTGCTTGTGAAGATTCAAAAAACTTTTAAAGGCGACAGATACAGAAGCAAGCTGATACAAAAGCTTGCGTTCGGTAATTATAACAAAAACATTGATAATCCTGTTTCGGAGAATGGATGGTTGTCAGCCAACGAGGATAATGTTAAGAAATATGATGATGATGAAGCGTGCGGATTCATCTTTACACTTAACGGATTTGAAAATTTATTTAAATTGCTGAAACAAGTCTATAGCAGTGACGGATGGAATGTACACAATGAAAATCTGCCTATAATGTTTATAGCGGGGGCAGACGACCCTGTAATTGTAAGCGAAAAGGCATGGAAAGAGAGCATGAATTTTCTCAAATCAGTCGGATACAAAAATGTTTCAGGCAAACTGTATGCAGGACTGAGACACGAGATACTTAACGAAACCGAAGCACCAAATATCTATGAAGATATTCTTACTTTTATCAAAAAATGAAATAAATCGTTGATACTGAATAATCCGCATGTTATACTTTATAAAAAGACAAATAGGGGGTATACAAATGAAAAAGAGAGTTTTGCCGATATTACTTATAACTGCAGCTGTTGTTGCTCTTATCGCTTACAAGGGAGAAGAGAACGAGACGGAGCAGGGGGCGTCGGCTTAGAATTATCTGCTCATACAGAATTCTATAAAAAAGTGAGTTCGAGACCTTCCTCACTATAAACAAAACTAAAGGAGCAAATATGAAAGAAAAAACATTGTATCTGACGAGAGCTGCTCTTATTGCAGCTCTTTATGTTATTTTAACTTTTTTGTCGCAGCTTTTCGGACTGGCAAGCGGAGTTATACAATTTCGTCTTTCCGAGGCACTTACATGTATGCCGCTTTTCTACAAGGAAGCTGTGCCGGGTCTTGTTGTAGGCTGTTTGCTGGCAAATATGATGACAGGGTGTGCTATGTGGGACATAGTTTTCGGTTCTGCGGCGACTTTGATAGGGGCGCTTGGTACTTATTATATAGGCAGAAAAAAGCCTGTTTTGGGTCCGGTGTTTCCGATTTTAGCTAATATGATAATCGTGCCGTTGGTGCTTCAATATGTGTATGGCGCACCGGACAGCTACTGGTATCTGATGATTACTGTGGGAATCGGAGAGATAGTTTGTTGCGGAATTTTAGGAACGGCACTTTATAAGGCGTATAAAAAAGCAATATAGAAAACAAGGCGATAGTAATATAATTTAAGGGAACAGAATAATATTTGTAGGGGGAAAACATCATGGCTGTAAGATTAAATGAAAATCAGGAAATAGTAAGAGACATAAGAGAAGGACTCAAGAGAACAGGTGGATATTGTCCATGTCGCATAGAGCGCAGCGATGAGAATAAATGTATATGTAAAGAATTCAAGGAGCAGATTGCTGACCCTGAATTTGAAGGTTATTGCCACTGTATGCTTTATTACAAGAGCAGAGATTAAGGATTTCTGTGATAAATGTAAGACTTAAAATTGCAGCTTTTGCAAGGTCTGATACATAACTGTTTAAAGCGGCTTAGGAGACTTTATATTGTCTTGTTAAGCCGCTTTTTTAGTCTTTCAAATGTCGGTTTGAAATTTGCTTTATTTTTCTTTTACAGCAGAAATTATACGACATTCAATATAGAATTTTTTATTCTTCAATTCCCAAAAGGTGCTTGTCCAAAAGTTCTACAGCATCTTCTATACAGCCGTTGCAGCTTCTTAATGGTGTGCCTGTTTCCACGCCTTTCAGCTCACTGCATATTATGGATGAATTCTTTTCGACAAACTCTTCAATAAGTGTTTTCATCATGGAATAACACTCTTTTTTTGTTTTAGGGTTGTCTAAATCTCCGTCACTTATTTTCATGCCTGTTACCAAAGCCATTGCTGAAACTGCGCCGCAGGTTCCCATGGTTCCCATACCGAATCCAAAAGCCTCGGCATGTTTGAATACTTCTTCCGGATTGGCTCCCATGACATTGCAGAAAACACATGCCACAGACTGAGCACAGTTAAAACCTTTTTTGTGCAGCATAACCGCCATTTCTTTTCTGTTCATAAATTACACTCCTTCATATCAAAAACAAATTTATTATATAATAAATCCGCTGATAAAACAAGGGATTGGACTCAGCGGCAAATTGTGTTATAATTTAAACAAAATTAAGCATACCAAGATGCAGGAGAAAAAAATGAAATATACCCTTTACAAAGAAGAGGATTACAAAATCACCCCTCAGATGGGTGGGAATACTAAGGAATTGGCTGTTTTCCCAAAAACTGCCGAATATCTTGAACGAAATTTTATATGGAGAATGAGTCTTGACACTGTAAATGCTGAAGAAACTACATTTTCAAGGCTGACGGATTACGACAGAGTTTTGGTTGTATTGGAGGGGGAAACCGTATTAAGCTATGAAAATCAAAGGGTAGCAAGATTGGCAAATCTTGAGCAGGATAGATTTGACGGTGCATGGAAAACCCATAGCTTCGGAAGTTTTTCGAGTATAAATTTGATGGTGCGAAAGGGATGCGAGGGATATATCGACTTGATTTTTCCCAAGAAAGAGGCCGATATACTGCCCGTTCCGGCAGAAAGTGAAAAAACAAATGCGGAGCATATTTTGTATTGCAGTGAAGGATACTGTGTAGTTACATGCGGCAGAGAAAGCATTATGATGAAAGAGGGGCAGACTCTTGTGATTTCCTGCTGTGAAAGCAAACAGCCTGAATACTCGGTAATGGGCGAGGGAACGCTTATAAGAGCTGCGATTTTTTATGATGATATGCAAGAAGAGATAGGCCCTGAAATAATACCGACCGAGAAGGCTTCTTTCGATGATTTCAAGTGCTGTGTATACCTTGCAAATGTTCAGTTTAAGTGGGCAAAGTATATTATTAAAAGTTTAAAAACCACTTGGTTCGACCGGGAATTAAGCAAAGCCATAGCCAAAATAGAGCGACATTATATTCCGATGATAATATTTTTTGTCGGAGCTTTGATAGGAGGCATATTGGCAATCAGCAAATTTGATACAGAGATGGGCGCTCTGATTGCTATATTGGGATGGCTGCTTATAACAAACCTTATAATTACACCGCTTCTTTATATGACAGTGGTGCCTAAACCTGTAAGGAAGCATATTAAAAAGGTATCGGAGCTGACGCCGTATGAACAGCGCATAAGAGAAGAAGAGCTTGGACACAACGAAAGAGTAGAGAAGATATTAAAGAAATATAAAAACAGTGGAAAGAACTTGGGAACAGAAGATGATTAAAAATAAGAATGAAGTTGTAAAATTGGCACTTTTGGGTTTTGGCAATGCCGGCAGAGCATTTGCAAAACTGCTTTTGGAAAAGCATGAAGAAATAAAAGAAACATATGGAAAAATCATAAAGGTTACAGCTATATCCACCAATTCAAAGGGGTGCTTGATTGATGAGGATGGTATTGATTTATCCCGTGCCATTTCGGATATAAGCTCATGCGGAAAGTTTGCAGATGAGGCGCATTTGACGGATTTTAATGCTATGGATGTTGCTCAAAAAGCCGATTATGATGTGCTTGTGGAGATGACCACCTTGAATATATTTACAGGTCAGCCGGCCATATCTCATATTGAGACTGTTTTTTCGAGAGGAAAGGATGTAATAACAGCCAATAAAGGGCCTGTGGCATGGAAATTTGCAGAACTTAGATCTATGGCTGATTCTTTTGGATGCAAGTTCTTTTATGAAACTACCGTAATGGATGGAACGCCGGTTTTTAATTTCGTTGAAAAAACATTACCGATGGCACAAGTAACAAGAGTAGAGGGTATACTTAACAGCACTACCAATTTTATTCTTGAAGAAATGGCAAAAGGCAAAGAATATAGTTCAATAATTAAATGCGGACAGGAAATGGGTTTTATAGAAGCAGATCCTGCCATGGACATAGAGGGATATGATGCAGCAGCCAAGATAACGGCTCTTTTAAATGTGTTGATGAATGCAGGCATAACCCCTGATATGGTTGACAGGAAAGGCATTGAGGACATAACATTAGAAGATATAAAAGAAGCTGAAAACAGGGGAAATGTCATAAAGCTCATATGCATGGGAGAACGAGGAAGTGACGGAAGAATAAATGCTTTTGTAAGGCCTGAGGAGATATCACAAAAGGAACTGTTTGCATCTGTTGACAGTACAACTTCTGTTGTTTCCATAACTACAGACCTTATGAAAAAGGTGACGATAGTGGAACATGAGCCTGAAATCGAGCAGACGGCATATGGAATTTTCGGAGACCTGATTAGAGTAATAAGTGAATAAAAATATAAAGCCACCTGATAGGCGATATGATACTTTGTACATGTGACAATAAATATCGCCTGTAGGTGGTTTTTATTTGTAATTAAGTATTGGCTTACAGCTATAATCTTATAGTGCTATAGTGCGGACAAAATAGCATCTACATCTTCGTCGGTGCTTCCCCATCCTATTACAAGTCTTATTACGGAACTTGTTTCATCAAAAGGAGTCCATGTATAGAAGAAGAAATCCTTTTCAAGCTCAGTAATTTTTTCATTAGGCAATATAACAAAAACTTGGTTTGTCTGATGAGGCAGCCACAGCTTATAGCCTTTATCCTCAATTCCCTTGGCAAGTTTGATAGCAAGCCTGTTTTCATGTCTTGAAAGCCGGTAATAAAGAGAATCTTCACCGCCCTCAAGGAGAGCTTTAAGTTGTATGGCTATAAGACGACCTTTTGCAAGCAGGACTCCGGCTCTTTTAATCATATAGCGAAAATGGTCGTTTATATTTTCATTCATTATAACCAGTGCCTCTCCAAATAGAGCGCCAATTTTTGTTCCGCCGATATAAAATGCATCACACATTGAGGCGATATCTTTGAGTGAAAGGTCATTATCCGGCCATGTCAGCGCAGTACCTAATCTGGCACCATCCATGTAAAAGTATAAATTGTTTTTTTTGCAGCATTTGTAAAGTGCCTCAAATTCTGCTTTTGTATAAACTCCTCCGTTTTCGGTAGGGTGGGTTATATAAACCATTTTCGGGATTACAGTATGTTCATCTTCATGATGAAGCAGAACTTTTTCGATGTCTTCGGGACGAAGTTTGCCATCAGGTGTCGGAGCTGCAAATACTCTGTGCCCGGTAGCTTCAACTGAACCGGTTTCATGAACATATATATGACCTGAACTTGGTGATATAACGCCCTCATAAGGTCTGAGTGCGGCTGCAATGGTTATGGTATTGGTAGGAGTACCGCCAACCATGAAATGTACATTGGCATCAGGCTGTCCTATCATTTCTTTTATCATATCTGCGGTTTCAAAAGAAAATTTATCTTCTGCATATCCGTCGGTATGTTCCATATTGGTAGCTGAAAGAGCTTCCATTACTTTAGGGTGAGCGCCCAAGCTGTAATCACTTCTGAAATAAATCATTTTTTTAGCCTCCCTGCATTGGATGTGATTTCTAAGTAAATTATATTGCAGCTATCGTTGTTTTGCAAACAAAAAACGGCTCTGAGCCGTTTATTTTTCTTTTGCTGATTTATATTTTTCTCTCGTAGCCATTCCGCCTCTAAGATGACGCTCGGCCTTGTTGCTTTCCAGCACTTCTTTGACTTCTGAAGCCAGCCCCGGATTTATTTCAATGAGTCTTTCTGTGACATCTTTATGTACGGTGGACTTGCTCACTCTAAATTTTTTAGCTGTAGCTCTGACGGTGGAATTGGTATTGATTATGTAATGTGCCAATTCCAAAACTCTTTCTTCAATGTAATCCTTCATTGCAAGACACACGCTCCTTATTTCTTCGTTAAGACAATATATGCGAAGCGTATTGGAAATATGATGTTGAAATTAACCGATAATCAATGCATAATATATAAGCGGAACGAATAAAAAAGGAGAATTTAATGGATAGCGGTCTTATATACAATAAAGAAATAAATTTGAAAAATATGCTTATATTTACTGTCCCTACAATGGTAAGGATGGTATTTATCTCTATGTACAGCATAGTTGACGGAATAATAGTGTCAAACTTTGTGGGAAGTCAGGGACTTTCGGCTATAAATATAGTGTATCCTGTTTTGAATGTCTGTATGGCTCTGGCATTTATGCTTGCGGCAGGAAGTAATGCCATAATGGGAAAAAAGATGGGAGAGGGGAAAGTACATGAGGCCAACAGCTTCATGTCTCTTACTGTAATAATAAATGTTGCGGCAATAATCGTCCTTACAGCAATATTTTTAATGTGGGATGAAAAGATATATATGATGTTAGGCTCTGATGAAGAACTTTTGCCGTATTGTATAGAATATGGCCGAATAATTGTTTTAGGCGGTCCGGTTTGGGTTATGCAGGTTCTTTTTCAGAGTTATCTTGTCACTGCTGATAGACCGCACATGGGATTATGGCTTTCTGTAGGTGCGGGAGCAGCCAATATAGTTTTGGATGTACTTTTTGTAGGTGTTTTTAAAATGGGAATGGCAGGTGCGGCAATAGCCTCCGTTTCAGGGATGATGATAGGAGGATTGGTGCCTCTGACTGTGTTCTTTAACAAGAAAAGTTTGCTTCATTTTGAAAAACCCGTATGGAAAGGGAGAGAATTTTTGAAAGCACTGGGCAACGGTTCATCAGAGATGGTTTCCAATCTGGCAAGCGCAGTGACAACGACGCTGTTTAATCTTCAGATGATGGCGCTTATCGGTGAAAAAGGAGTTGCTGCAATAAGTGCGATTTTGTACTTGCAATTTATATTTTTGGCAGTGTTTTTTGGATTTGTATCGGGCATATCGCCGGTTATAAGCTATAATTACGGTGCGGGAAGTAAAGAGAATATTCAAAAGACATTTAAGATATCAATGAAAATAGTGATAATTTTTTCTGTGGTAATGTTTGCCCTTGCGGAAATTTTTAACCGAGGTCTTGCTTTAGTGTTTGCATCAAAAGATTCTGCATTGTCGGAATTGATGGTATACGGCTTTAGAATCATAGCTGTCAGCATTCTTTTCAGCGGACTTAATATATTTGCGTCAGGATTTTTTACAGCCCTCAACAACGGCAGAGTTTCAGCATTGATTTCCATTATGCGTACATTTGTGCTGGAGGCCGGGGCACTTATATTGCTTCCGGAATTTTTCGGAATCGACGGTGTTTGGTGGGCTCTTCCTGCGGCGGAAATTTTGGCTGCACTGATAGCGGTAATAATGATTATGAGATACAGAAAAACTTATGGCTATTGAAATAAATGCATGCCTACAGGCAGCCAAAACGGTACTACAAAGGTGAGAATAGTACCGCTTATAAGGGCAACCATTCCAAGTTCTGCTCCTACGACTTTTGTAACAGGAACCAACATGGTGTCCATGCAGCCTGCCGCACCTGAGGCTATAGGGCTGCCTTTGCTTATTTTTGCAAGAATAGGAAGCAAAATAACTGTAAAGACATCACGAGAGACATTGACTATAAAACCGTATGTACCTGCTTCAATACCGAAGTTTTCTGTTAAAAACGCTCCTGTTAAGCTATAGTAACCCATACCGCTTGCCGAAAGCGCAGACCACTGGAGTGGAAGACCAAGGAGCAGACCGCTGATTGCGCCTCCGACTACACAGCCTGTGAATATGGCTAAAGGCATAAATATTATTCTAAACCCCAGTTTTCGTATATAGGAAAACACTTCTTTATTTGAACCTATACTTACTCCGACGCCTGTATAAAGGAACACCAATGACACTGTAAGGGTAGTATCTATGACTTGACTACTTATGCCGGAAAGAACAAAATATCCAAGAATTATACCGGCTACAATGCAAAGGGGCATGATTATTATCAGCGGAGAAAAATGTGATTCATTGTTTTCCGGAGAGTTGCTATGATTTTCGGCAGCTAACTTAAGCTGTATTTTTTTTAGAGGCATTACCGTATGCTCCGCAAGAACGACAAGAATAACGCTGAAAAGTATTGCGCTGAAGGATATTACTATGCAGTTAAAGCCTATTTTGCCCAGATTATCCATTACCTCATGACTTGTACCTATGTTAAGTCCTATTACCAGCACTAAAATTATGAGTGCCGTATTCGTAAGAATATCAAATATTTTCAAAACGATTTGGGGCAAGCCTCTCCAATTTATCAGAGCGCCTGCGGCAAGACATATAAATGGAACATATGCGTTCATGTAAACACCTCTCGTATATGAATATTTAGACCTCATTTTACTTTATATATCTAAATTATATCTTATTAAAGAGATAAAGTCATCACAAATCGGCAAAATGCAATTTTATTGTATCATATAACAAAAAAATAAAAAATAATAGTTGACAAAACACAATTTGAGTGTTAAACTCAGTCTATAAAATTTGAATAATAAACCTTTGAAGGAGAAGTAAAACTGATTGCTGCTCTTACAGCGAACCCGGGACGGTGAAAGCCGGGCAGATAACGGATTAGAATAATGGGCTCCTGAGGGCAAGGGGAAAGGTTGACAGCGTTTATGCCAAGACTTAGTATCTGAGACGAGATTCCTGCGTAAGTGGAAAGGAGTGTGATGGCACTCTGCAAGAGGTGGACTTGTGCTCGACATGAGTCAAACAAGGTGGTACCGCAGGTTAATACCCTGTCCTTGAGTTAAGGACAGGGATTTTTTTATCGGAACTATTTGAACCGGCAGAGGCACTTCAATTAAGCAATTTAATTGAAAAGGAGAAAAACCATGAAAGATCAAAACAAAATCCCTTATAAGATTTATCTTGAAGAAAACGAGATGCCTAAGCAATATTACAATGTTCGTGCGGACATGAAAAAAAAGCCTGCACCGCTGCTCAATCCTGTAACATTGCAGCCGATGACTGCGGATGAACTGAATAAGGTATTCTGCGAAGAATTGGTAAAACAGGAATTGGATGATACTACAGCATATATAGACATACCGCAGGAAATAAGAGATTTTTATAAAATGTACCGCCCCGCACCGCTTGTGCGTGCATACTGCTTAGAAGAAAAGCTCCAGACCCCCGCAAAGATTTACTATAAGTTTGAGGGAAACAACACCAGTGGAAGTCACAAACTGAATTCTGCCATAGCACAAGCATATTATGCCAAAAATCAGGGACTTAAGGGAGTTACGACTGAAACCGGAGCAGGACAGTGGGGAACGGCGCTGTCAATGGCATGTGCATACCTTGGTCTTGATTGCAATGTATATATGGTTAAGGTTTCATATGAACAAAAGCCTTTCAGGAGAGAGGTTATGAGGACTTATGGAGCTAAAGTCACTCCGTCGCCGTCAGAAACAACAGAAGTGGGAAAGAAGATACTGAGAGAACATCCGGGGACAACAGGAAGCTTGGGCTGTGCGATTTCGGAAGCCGTTGAGGCTGCCGGATCAAAAGACGGATACAGATATGTGCTGGGCAGCGTGTTGTCTCAGGTAATGCTTCATCAGAGCATAATAGGTCTGGAAGCTAAAACTGCCATGGATAAATACGGAATAAAACCTGATATTATAATAGGCTGTGCAGGAGGAGGTTCAAACCTTGGCGGACTTATAGCTCCGTTTATGGGAGAAAAACTAAGAGGCGAGGCTGATTACAAATTTATAGCCGTAGAACCGGCATCTTGCCCAAGTTTTACAAGAGGTAAATATGCATATGACTTTTGTGATACAGGTAGAGTTTGTCCACTATCAAAGATGTATACATTGGGAAGCAATTTCATACCGTCTGCAAACCATTCAGGAGGTCTTAGGTATCACGGCATGAGTTCGATTCTTTCCGAACTGTATGATCAGGGACTGATGGAAGCACGAAGTGTTGAGCAGACAGAGGTGTTTAAAGCTGCCGTTGAGTTCGCCAGAGTAGAGGGAACACTTCCTGCTCCTGAAAGCAGCCATGCGATAAAGGTTGCGATGGACGAGGCAATAAAGTGCAGAGAAACAGGCGAGGAAAAAACTATCCTCTTTGGATTAACAGGAACAGGATACTTTGATCTTAAGGCATATGAGAGTTACAACAACGGAACTATGAACGATTATGTACCTACAGATGAAGAACTTGCAAAAAGCTTTGAAAAGCTGCCGCAAGTTACGGAAATAAAATAAAATTACAAAAATAAGGTTCTATAACAAAAGTTTGGCAGTTTTGCCACTGAAAAACATTTGTTTTAGAACCTTTTTTAATCTTATAAATTATCAGTCGTTGATTATATACTGTACATATAACTTACATGCGAAAGAAAGCGCAAAGTTATCGACGAGGTACCTTTTTTCCCGGCCTTTCTCCTGAAGATTTTCAACATGAATAGAACCGGAAAAGACAGTTTTTACAGCACGCTCAACTGATTCACAGAACCTGTTGTAAGTAGTGGGGTTGCTCGGAAGACTAAGTCCTATATCTATTAGTTTTCTGATTTCTTCTGTAGAATAACAAATCTTAAGTATATATACGACGATGACCATAGCCATGGAAAGCCGACTGTATTTTTTGTTGACGGGAGGGTCTATTATACGAGCCTTTACATAATTGTTTACCATACTTTTGGTCAAAGGAGGCACTCTCTTGGAATCGAAAAATTCACCGAAAGCCGAACGAGTAAAAGAAATGACCTGATCCATATAAAGGTCTATGGCAGGAAGTTCGTCCCAACGGGGAATATGAAAAGTATCTGAGTAAGCATTTTTATTTGTGTTCTCTTTAGTCATTTTATCAATCTCCAAAGGAATTTTAATATATTTTATCATAGCGGTCAGATTATGTAAAGATTGACATTGTAATCAACACATGGTAATCTGGTATTGAAAACTACATGAATTTTGGAGGAAAATTGGGATTATGAGTTATGAAGATATAAAAAATGCAGAGAAAGCGTGGGCAGATAAGGTAATAAGTGACCTTGCCACCAGCAGTGACAAATATGTCGTTTACAGAGAAAGCAGACCTATTACCGATTTGAAAGACATGCTTGTATCCAGTGTAGCGCTTTACGGAGATAATGTTGCCTTTATGCAGAAATTTGCAAAAGACGAGCCATACAAAAGCATAACTTACAAGGAAACGCTGGACACAGTTAATGCATTGGGAACTGCATTGATTTCAAAGGGTCTTAAAGATAAGAGAATCGCAGTTATAGGAGAGAACTGTTATCAATGGGCGATAAGCTATCTTGCAGTAATATGCGGTACCGGCATAGTTGTTCCTCTCGATAAGGAGCTTGGTGCCGGCGAGCTTAAACAGCTGGTAAAAGAAGCAGAAGTTTCTGCCGTAATGTTTACGGAAAAATACGCAGAGACATTTAAGGAAATAAAAGAATCCGGGGACACATCTTTAAACCTGCTCATAAAACTTAACGGAAACAAAGAACTTGACGGCATTACAAGCTGGAGCAGCCTTATAGCAGAGGGCAAGACATTGCTCGACGGAGGGGACAGGAGCTTTATCGACACAAAAATAGTAAATGATGAGATGAGTGAATTGCTGTTCACATCAGGAACAACAGGAATTGCTAAGGGCGTAATGCTTTCACATAAAAATATATGTTTCGATTTGATGATAGCCCCGACTATTTTGAAAGTACACACATGGGATATCTTCTTTTCGGTACTTCCTGTACACCACACATATGAAGGAACTTGCGGTTTCCTGATGCCCCTTTATAAAGGAGCAAGTATAGCTTATTGCGAAGGCCTCAAATATATAGTTAAGAATCTTTCGGAAGTAAGACCTACCATGTTCCTTGGAGTGCCTGCACTATTTGAGACCCTGTATAAGACAATAATGAAAAATGTGAGAAAGCAGGGTAAGGAGAAATTAGTCAGAAAAGTGATGGCTGTCAATAAGGTCACCAAAAAAATAGGAATAGATTTAAACAAGAAACTTCTCAAAGATATTCTTAAAGTTTTCGGCGGAAGAATGAGAGTGTTGATTTCCGGAGGAGCTGCTATAGATCCTGCAATTTTACAGTTCTTTAACGACCTTGGATTTATAGCTGTTCAAGGATACGGTCTGAGCGAATGCGCACCGATGGGAGCGTTAAATCCTGATCAGCACAAATATATGAGGAATTCTTCCGTGGGACATATATTGCCCGGTATGGATGTAAAAATAGCAGACAAAGACGAAGACGGCATAGGTGAAATTTGTCTAAAGGGCGATAATGTTATGTTGGGATATTATAAAATGCCTGAAGAAACGGCAAAGGTCATCAAAGACGGATGGTTCTACACGGGAGATCAGGGCTATATAGATGAAGAGAAATTTATATATATAACCGGCCGTAAAAAGAATGTAATAATAGCCTCCAACGGAAAGAATGTATACCCTGAAGAATTGGAATATTATTTGTCCCAGAGCAATTATGTTTCCGAATCAATGGTATGGGGTGCCGAAGATGAAAAATCGGGAGACATAACTATCGTGGCCGCAATAATACCTGATGCTGATGAAGTTGCAGAGGCGATAGGAAAGGATGCCGACGATGAACAGATAAAAGCACTTTTGTGGAAAGAAGTAGACAAGATAAATGCAAATCTTCCTATGTTTAAGAAGATAAAAAAGATTTCGTTGCGCCATGAAGAATTTGAGAAGAATACAAGTAAGAAGATAAAAAGATTCGTGGAAAGCAATAAGAAGATGTAATAAATTAAATAATTGACATCTGAGAACGACACCTCCGTGCCATGAAGGACGGGGGTGTTTTTTATGCAACAGCGATTGCTTTTGCATATTTTTTCAAAAAAGAGTAAATTATATTAAAAATTCACATACAATTCTTCTAAACAAATTGAAAAAAGTGAAATTTTTATATATAATGTTTTGAGAAATGTAAATGATAAAATAGACGCATATTGATTTTTTGAGAAAAGGAGAATGTATATGGGATTTGCGAACGAAGTGGGCATAGACTTGGGAACAGCTAATGTTTTAGTATATATAAAAGGAAAAGGAATCGTCCTCAATGAGCCGTCTGTAGTGGCGATAAACAATGACACGGACGAAATTCTTGCAGTAGGGGAAGAAGCAAGACAGATGCTTGGAAGAACACCATCAAACATCGTAGCTATAAGACCTCTTAGAGACGGTGTGGTTTCCGACTATGATATTACTGAGAGAATGTTGAAATACTTTATAAGAAAGACATGCGGCAATGGCAGATTTTTCAAGCCGAGAATCATGGTGTGCGTGCCGAGCGGAGTTACGGAAGTAGAAAAAAGAGCCGTTCGTGAAGCAGCCGAGCAGGCCGGAGGAAAGGATGTATTCCTTATGGAAGAACCGGTTGCAGCAGCCATAGGAGCAGGTCTTGACATAAGCAAACCGGATGGAGCCATGGTAATAGACATAGGTGGTGGAACTACCGATATTGCAGTTATTTCACTGGGTGGAATCGTTGCAAGTTCATCTGTAAAAATGGCTGGAGACAAATTTGACGAAGCAATTATAAAATACATGAGAAAGGCTCATAAGCTTTATATAGGAGAAAGAACGGCCGAGGAACTCAAACTCACCATAGGAACAGCATTTCCGAGGGAAGAAGCAGTTACAAGAGAGTGCAGAGGTCGTGACCTTGTTACCGGGCTCCCTAAGAGCGTAGAGGTTACTTCCGAAGAGATAATGGATGCCCTTGAAGAACCTCTTCATGAAATCTGTGAAGCCGTACACAATGTTTTGGAGAGAACTCCGCCTGAGTTGGCTGCCGACATAAGCAATTCCGGAATTGTTGTAACAGGAGGCGGTGCCCTGATGTACGGTATAGATAAGAGAATAGAAAACAGAACAGGTATAAAGGTAATTATTGCAGAGGATCCTAAATCATGTGTAGCAGTGGGAACCGGCAAGGCTCTCAATGAGCTTGATTCGCTTAAGAGCAATTATCTCAATAAGAGAGAACCTTACCTCTAAAATTAAGCAGCGGCCTCAGACGGCGCAGCCTTAGTTTGGGCGGCGCAGCGGCAAGGGGTCGTTTTGTTTTACTTATAGGTATATTACAGCATACGGAGAAATTATAATGAAACTTGAACTTATAGCGGCAGTAACCTTTGGGCTTGAGGCTCCTGTAAAAAGAGAGATAGAGAACCTTGGTTACAAAATATTAAAATCAGAGGATGGAAAAATAACCTTTTTAGGGGATGAGAGAGCGATAGCAAGAACAAATATCAGGCTGAGATGTGCAGATAGAGTGCAGATAAAGATGGCAGAGTTTGAAGCTCTTGAGTTCGAGGATTTATTTCAGCAAGTAAAGGCTATCCCTTGGGAAGAATGGATACCACCGGACGGAAAATTTATAGTCAATGGTTCTTCTGTAAAATCTAAGCTTTTTAGTGTACCGGCGTGTCAATCTGTTGCAGAAAAGGCAATAATAGAAAAGCTGAGAGAAACATATGGCGTAGATTACTTTGAAAAGACCGGTGCTCTTTATGATATAAAGGTAGCCCTTTTAAAAGACAGGGTGACAGTGACTTTGGATACAACGGGACCGAGCCTGCATAAGAGAGGATACAGGCAGAATGCAGTTGTCGCACCTATCAAGGAAACTCTGGCTGCTGCCATGATAAATTTATCGTTTTGGAATAAGGACAGAATACTTGTTGACACCTGCTGTGGGTCGGGAACTATTCCTATAGAAGCTGCGATGATTGGACGAAACATATCTCCGGGAGTCAGCCGAATGTTTGCAGCAGAGGAGTGGGATGCAATACCTGAGAACCTTTGGAAAGAGGAACGGAAAAAAGCTTTTGAGGATACCGACTGGGAAACGCCGCTTAAAATATATGCCTATGATACAGATAAAAAGGCTATTCAAGCTGCCATGGAAAATGCGGCAGAGGCCGGAGTATTGGACGACATCTGTTTCAGACAGGCCGACAGCGGTAAACTTTGTGAGTCATCATCTCTTTTGCCGAATGGCAGCGAGGAGGGTGGAATTATAATAACAAATCCGCCTTACGGTGAGAGAATCGGTGACCGCAAATCCATAGACAAACTGTATTTAGGATTTAACAGATTTTTAAAGAAAAATCCGACATGGTCGATGTTTGCAATAACATCGGATAAATCCATTGAGGAAAAAGTTTTTGAAAGACCGGCAGACCGCAGACGAAAACTTTTTAACGGACGAAAGGAAGTCTGTTATTATCAATATCATGGACAAAAACCAAAAAAGAAATAATTATTGAAATATAAAAACCCTGAAATATATCGGCATCATCAACATTGATCTTTAACTTATGTTTAACAGTTGATATTAGTTCAGGGTTTTCTTATTAAGTTGCCTTATGGTTCAAAATCGCTTAGCCTTTTAGACAATCTATTGTTCCGGGTTATCGGATGCTTTCTTTGCAGCCTCTTGCTTTTTCAGTTCTTGCTTGTGTTTTTTTATAAAGTCAGCCTCTGCCTTGTCAGCCGCAGCTTCTAATTTATTCAAAAGCTGCATTGCTTCATCAAATTTACCTTGCTCTATAAGAGCTGTGGAAATATTTAAGTACCATACCACTTCACCACGCATGGTTTTAGGATTTGACTTCATGTTAAGTAAATCATCGTAAAATTTCTCGGCATCATTGCTTTCTGCGTAGGCATCGACGACCTTTTTAAGTTCCTTTGAAAAACCTGAAAGAATATGGGTATTTATAAATTTCGGTATCATCCTTGTTACTATAAATACTATTATAATTCCTCCAACAATTACCGTTGCACCAGACCAAAACGAATGAATTGAAGATTTAAACTTATAAAAATATAAAACCTCAATCAGAATTAACAAAACAAACAATATGTAAGATCTTTTTCTTGCAGCTTTTTCATATTGTTCTTTCTTTTCTTTTAGCTCATCCGGAGCGAAATTTCTCATCGATTTGTACCCTTTCTGCTTAAATTTATTTGTGTTTTTATTGATTGAACAGTAGCATAACAGACTTATAGTAAGAAATCAACTCACTAATTCATAATATTTGTATATCCTTTTGGAAAGAATAAAAAATAAAAAAGGAGATTACAGAAATGGCAGTTAATTTAAAAGGAAGAAGTTTCCTCACACTTATGGATCTTAGACCTGAAGAGATAAGATATCTTCTTGATTTGGCCAAAGAATTGAAAGCTAAGTCCAAGATGGGTATCTTTAATCAGCTTCTTAAAGGAAAAAATATATGTCTTTTGTTTGAAAAAACATCTACAAGAACAAGATGTGCATTTGAGGTTGCGTGTCATCAAGAAGGCGGGAATGTGACATTTCTTGACAGTAAAAGCTCCCAGATGGGTAAAAAAGAATCCCTTGAAGATACAGCAAAAGTTCTTGGCCGTTTTTATGATGGAATAGAGTATAGAGGTTATGACCAGAGTGTAGTGGAAAGTCTTGCAAAACATTCGGGAGTTCCGGTATGGAACGGACTTACTGATGTGGATCATCCTACTCAGATATTGGCAGATATGATGACTATTGAAGAACATGTTGCCAAACCACTTCATCAAGTGAAAGTTGTTTTTTGCGGTGATGTACGAAACAATATGTCATATGCGTGGATGCAGGGTTGTGCAAAGATGGGTATGCATTTTGTGGCTTACGGTCCTGAGGAATTGGTTAAGCAGGTGGATAATGAGATTTTGAAAGAAGTAAATGCAGTTGCTGAAAAAACAGGAGCTATAATAGAAATTTCTTCAGAAGAAAGCTGCCTTAAGGGAGCAGATGTAATATATACGGATATATGGGCTTCCATGGGAGAAGAGGATAAAATTCCGGAACGAGTTAAGCTTCTTACTCCATACAGAGTGGACTGCGAACTGATGAAAAAAACCGGAAACAAAGATGTGATTTTCATGCACTGTCTGCCATCTTTTCATGATTTTGAAACTACCCTTGCTAAAGAACAGAAAGAAAAAGGATACGATATCAGAGAAGTGACTGATGATGTGTTCAACGCAGGATATTCAAAAGTTTTTGACGAAGCGGAAAACAGGATGCACACCATAAAGGCGGTAATTATAAGCACAATGGCTTAGGCTTGTACCAAACTGCACAATCTAAAGAAAGGAAATTTTTATGAGCAGAGGAATCCACAATTATTCCGAGATAGGCAAACTTGAAAAAGTCTTGCTTCACAGACCCGGAAAAGAAATAGAAGCATTAACACCGTCTACAATGGAGAGACTTCTGTTTGATGATGTACCTTATCTAAAAGAAGCCCAGAAAGAACATGATGCTTTTGCAAATATTCTGAAAGACAACGGGACGGAGGTCATATATTATCGGCAGGAAACCGCAAAGGCTTTGCAGGATGACAAAATCAGGGAAAATTTTATAGATGATATGACGCAGCTTAGCTTTATAGAGTCTGACGGGACGAGAGAAGCAATAAAATCATTTCTTATGGGGTTGCCTGTGGAAGAAATGGTCGAAAAGATTATAGAGGGGGTAAAGCGAAAAGATCTTGGCAAAATAAAGACGGGTTCACTATCAGATTTGACAAAAGCTGATTATCCGTATGTTATGGACCCTATGCCAAATTTGTATTTTACCAGAGACCCGGGGGCTTGCATAGGAAACGGAATAAATATACACCATATGCATACGCCTGCCAGAAGGCGTGAATCGTTGCTTTTAAAATATATGTTTGAATATTCTCCGGATTTTGCAAGTGAAGAGAGCAAAAAGTTTTATGATATATATGATGACTACTCTTTGGAGGGTGGCGATATTCTTGTATTGTCAGAAGATGTGGTGGCAGTAGGATATTCCGAGAGGACAACAATTGCCGGGATAGAAAATTTTGCCGAAAATCTCTTTCAAAATTCCGAATTTAAAAAAGTAATAGTATTTGATATTCCTAAATGCAGAGCTTTTATGCACCTTGATACCGTATTCACCATGGTGGATTATGATAAATTTACAATTCATCCTGAAATAGAGGGGCCGCTCTCGGTGTATGAATTGACTGCGGGCAAAGGCGGAAAATTGAGTTTTAAGACTATAAGAGGCGCTTTGGACAAAATCCTTGCCAAGGAGCTTGGGCTGCCGGCGGTAGAGCTTATAAGGTGCGGAGGAGATGATATGATGGCAGCACAGAGGGAGCAATGGAACGACGGCTCCAATACGCTGTGCATCGCACCGGGAACGGTGGTAACTTATGAAAGAAACTATGTTACAAATGATTTGTTGGATAAGCACGGTATAAAAGTTTTAACAATACCAAGTGCTGAACTTTCAAGAGGCAGAGGCGGTCCGAGATGCATGTCGTGTCCGGTCAGCCGTCAGAATTTACAGTAGGAGGTAATATGACTGAAAAAATAGTAATAGCTCTCGGTGGCAATGCATTGCAGTCAGGCAAGGATGAACCTACCGCCGAAGCTCAGCTTAGAGTTGTAAGACAAACCAGTGAAAAAATTGCTGAAATATGCGATAAGGGATATGAGATAGCAGTAGTTCACGGCAACGGCCCACAAGTAGGGAGAATTCTTTTGGCATCTGAGACAGCCGCAGATGTAACTCCCGCCATGCCATTTGATGTATGCGGCGCAATGTCGCAGGGATATATAGGATATCACTTACAGCAATGCATTAAGTATGCCCTTAACAAGCGCAATAAAAATATACCTGTAGTCACAGTGGCAACTCAGATGGTGGTTGATGAGAATGATCCAGCGTTTGAGACGCCGACTAAACCTATAGGGCCTTTTTATAAAGAAGAGGAAGCAAGACAAATTGCAGCAGAAAAAAATTATACAATGAAAGAAGATTCGGGCAGGGGATGGCGCCGTGTTGTGGCATCGCCTTTGCCGCAAAAAATAGTTGAGCTCCATGCTATAAAAAAATTATGGAATTCTACGGTCGTAATAAGTTGCGGCGGCGGGGGCATTCCGGTAATCGAAAAATCCGACGGTTCGCTGGAGGGTGTAGATGCCGTTATAGATAAAGATTTCGCAGCCGAACTGTTGGCGGAACATGTTGGAGCGGATATATTGCTGATTTTGACGGAAGTTGAAAAGGTAGCTGTAAATTTTAACAAGCCAAACCAACGGGATATCACATCGATGAATCTTAAAGAAGCAGATAAATATTGTAGAGAAGGGCATTTTGCTGCGGGAAGTATGCTTCCTAAAGTAAAGGCGGCGATGAAATTTGTCAGAGCAAATCCGGAAAAAAAGGCAATTATAACATCTCTGGATAAAGCTGCCGAGGCTTTGGAACAAAAAACAGGTACGACAGTAACCTTTGCATAATTGAAAGACTTACAGGTAGTTCCCTGATTGGTGAAACTATCTGTAAGTCAATTTTTTTATTACAACTTGAAATATGCCGGCAACAGGAACAGCTATAAGCATTCCGCCGATTCCGCCGAAGTATCCGAAAAAGCTTACTGAAATCAGAACGAATAGAGGGTGAAGTCCTGTAGATGAACCCACAACTTTAGGATATATGAAATTACTGTCCAATTGCTGAATAAGAAAAAGAGCGGCTATTGTCAGTACAGCTTGCCCGATTCCATCTGTTGTGAAAGCTACTATGAAAGCGGGAATCATCCCGAAGATAGGGCCAAAATAAGGAATGATATTTAAAATTCCACCTATTATACCGATTATAACTGCATAGTCCACACCAACGACAGAGAGGGCAATAGAGGAAAGCAGAGCGACTATAAGGCTGTCAATAAGAGCTCCTTTTATAAATGTAGTAATAACGATGTTGATTTCGCTTAGAATCTCGTTGGTGATTCCGTGAGTTTTTTGTTTTAAAATCAAGGAAAGAAATTTTTGCCAAAGAGACAGAAAGAATTCCTTGTCCTTGAGTAAGTATATGCTTGCAACAAGTCCTATAAACAGACTTACCGTATTTGATGCTGCCGAGGCAGCAAAGTCCATTATGCCTGAAAAAGAAAAATGTTCTTTTAATTTATGCAGAACAGCCTGTTTGGCATCATTGGGATCTATATGCTGCGACATAAAAGCAGAGATTCGCTCCAGTGAAGATTCAAAGTAATTGTAAACACTTTCAAAAGTAGCTGCCGGCCCGCCTGAGGGCAGAGCACCAATAATCAGAACGATAAAGGCATAAATTATCATCATCAGTATGATGAAAACCGACGAATATGTTATGAAAATAGCGATTCCTCTTCCGGAAGGCGATTCCTGAGGAAATGGCAGTTTGGGCATTCCTGAGATTTTCTGTCGTACCCATTCCACGGCAGGGTTAAAAAGATAAGCCAAAATCAGGCCAATAAATAAAGGGGCAAGGGCATTGAGAAATATAGAAATTACATGCCATAAACTTTTTATAATATCTAAGAAAAAATCATTGGTCATACTGCTTCCTCCCATTGGTAGTATGATATGAAAGAGCGAATTTTATGAGTATATAATATGAAAAAACTTAAGTATGACACCTGTATACATCAATAAATTCAGGGGCTGCGTTACCCATTGAAATACTGGGAATAAAAGGCATTTTTGTGTACTGAAAAAAATGCAAAAATTTTTCAAAAAAATGTTTGACTATCATGTATACACGGGTATATTATAGACATGGTGAAACTGTTATGTTCTTAACGAAATCAATGAACATTGTTGAGTAAACCATTTTTTATTAGCAGCATTTGTATACAATATACAAAAGGTAAACGGAACAAATTTTAGGAGGATGTATAGTATGAGAAAAGAGTGGGAAGGCTTCGTCGAAGGTAGCTGGACAGAAAACATTGCAGTAGAAGAATTTATTCATCTTAACTACAAGCCATATGATGGTGATGCAAGCTTCTTGGCAGGCCCTACAGCAAGAACAAAAGAATGTTCTGACAGAGTACAGGAACTGCTTGTAGCAGAAAGAAAAGCAGGCGGTACTTTAAAGGTAGACGCAAGCAGAATCATGAGAATCAATGCTTTCGGACCTGGATACATAGTACCGGGAAAAGATATTATCGTTGGACTTCAGACAGACGAACCTTTGAAGAGAGGTATCTGCCCGTTCGGCGGAATCAAAATGGTAAGAGAAGAAGTAGCTGAATATGGCGAAAAGCTTCCTGAAGAAATCGACAGAATGTTCGATTACATAACTACTCACAACGACGGAGTATTCAAAGCATACTCAAAAGAAATGAGACAGGTAAGACACCTTGGATTTATCACAGGTCTTCCTGATGCTTACGGTCGTGGAAGAATCATCGGCGACTACAGAAGAGCAGCTCTTTATGGTATAGACTTCCTCATTGAAGAAAAGAAGAAAGATCATGAAATGATTGCTTCAAGACATGTAATGAGCGAAGAAAACATCAGAACTGCAGAAGAAATTACTAATGAAATCACTGCCCTCAAAGAAATCAAGAAGATGGCAGAATCTTACGGATATGACATTTCAGGACCTGCAAAGGATGTTAAGGAAGCTATCCAGTGGACTTACTTCGCATATCTTGCAGGTATCAAGGAAGAAAACGGTGCAGCAATGTCAATTGGAAGAACTTCCACATTCATCGACATTTATGCAGAAAGAGACCTTGCTCGCGGAACTTACACAGAAGAACAGATTCAGGAATTCATCGACGACTATATCCTGAAGCTGAGAGTTGCAAGACACCTGAGAACTAGCGAATACAACGAACTCTTCGGAGGAGATCCAATGTGGATCACTGAAGGTATCGGTGGTGTTGGTAAAGACGGAAGACATAAAGTTACAAAGAACTCATTCAGAGTACTTCAGACTCTGTACAACTTGGGACCTGCTCCGGAACCAAACCTTACAGTTCTTTGGTCAAAAGACCTGCCGGATCCATTCAAGAGATTCTGTGCACAGGTTTCAATAGACACTGACTCAATTCAGTACGAAAACGACGACAAGATGAGACCTGCATATGGTGAAGACTACTCCATCGCTTGCTGCGTATCAGCTATTCAGATGGGTGAACAGATGCAGTTCTTCGGAGCAAGATGTAACCTTGCTAAGATTCTGCTCTTAGGTCTGAACGGTGGTATTGATGAAAGAACAGGCGAACATGTAGGACCTCAGATGGAAGCAGTTGGCGACGGCCCTATCGACTTTGATGTTGCTTGGGAAAGATTCAACATTTACCTTGCTTGGCTGTGCGAACTTTATGTAAACATCATGAACATCATTCACTTCATGCACGATAAGTATGACTTTGAGCGTTCACAGATGGCATTCCTTGACTCAGAAGTTAAGAGACTGATGGCATTTGGTGTTGCAGGATTCTCTGTAGCAGCTGACTCACTGTCCGCTATCAAATATGCAAAAGTATATCCAATCAGAGACGAAAACGGCGTAATCGTTGACTTCAGAACTGAAGGCGAATTCCCTAAATACGGAAACGATGATGACAGAGTAGACGATATCGCAGTTAAGATTTCTGAAAGAACAATAGAAGAATTGAGAAAGCACCCTACTTACAGAAATTCCGTACACACTCTGTCCGTACTGACAATTACTTCAAATGTAATGTACGGTAAGAAGACAGGTAACACTCCTGACGGAAGAAGAGCAGGCACTCCGTTTGCTCCTGGTGCTAACCCAATGCACGAAAGAGACAGCCACGGTGCAGTAGCATCATTGAACTCAGTATCCAAGATTGACTGGGATACTTGCCAGGACGGAGTTTCCAACACATTCTCCATCACTCCTGCTGCACTTGGTAAGGAAAAAGATGAAAGAACTACTACTCTCGTTGGATTGCTTAACGGTTACTTCGACAGAGGAGCTCATCATCTGAATGTAAATGTTCTTAACAGAGACCTTCTGGAAGATGCTTACGAAAATCCTGAAAAGTACCCTAACTTGACAGTAAGAGTATCCGGATATGCAGTAAGATTTAATGCACTGTCCAAGAACCACCAGAAGGAAGTTATCGCAAGAACATTCCACCAGAGCGTATAATAACTACGACTATAAATCCTTGATAAAATAAAATGCTAAAAAGCTATACGAGGTGCCCTTTACAGAGCACCTCGTATGCTATTGGCAAGGAGGCAAAAATGAAAGGCAGATTACATTCCATAGAAACATTTGGAGCCGTTGACGGACCGGGAATAAGGACTGTATTTTTTATGCAAGGATGTCCTGCAAGATGTTTGTATTGCCATAATCCGGATTCTTGGAATGAAGACGGTGGGCGTGATATAGAAATAGATGAGATAGTACACTGGGCTGTAAGGGGGATGCCTTATTATGGAGATAAGGGCGGAGTAACCTTTTCCGGTGGAGAGCCTCTGATGCAAGGAGAATTTCTTATAGAGGCTATTAAAGCCCTCAAAGCGAAGGGAATAAATACTGCTGTAGACACCAGCGGTACATATATTGACGAATATACAGATGAAGTCATTAAACAGTGTGATTTGGTACTGCTGGATATAAAACATCCGGATTCCGAAAGATTTAAAATCATAACCGGTCGAGAGCAGGACACCCTGTTTAAGCTTATAGATGTAATAAATGAGCATGACAGACATGTATGGATAAGAAATGTAGTGGTTCCTGATATAAACGATACAGAGGCCGATATGGAGGCCTTAAATGAGTTTATAAAGGGCATAAAGCATATAGATAAGGTAGAACTGTTAGGTTATCATACAATGGCTGTAAATAAATACGGCAAATTAGGTATAACTTATAGATTAAAAGGAGTTCCGCCTATGGATGCAGAGCGTCTGTCAGAACTTAAGAAAATAGTTAAATATTGATACTGTTTGAATTTAAAAGTCTTCGGTTGGATCCGAAGACTTTTTTGATTATAGAGATATATCTTAGGAACAGTTTATATTTGGGTGCTGCATAAAAGGATAGAGCCGTAACTAATTTACAATATATATGGTAAAATGGTACATAATATGAAAGCATTTTGGACTTACAGCATTGCTGACGGAGAAACCGGTCATAATAGGGCAGCAGGTCTTAACTTAAAATTGATTGTACTGGATAAAGTCTCCTTAGCGATGATAAGGATTGGGCCTATAGGACAAAAAGAGTTGGTGGTACCCTAGTCCCAATAACTAGGGTACTT
>CAJMLH010000023.1 GCA_905214195.1 uncultured bacterium | reverse complement strand
TACAGAAAAAGCCCTTGCTCTCGTATGAGCCGGGCTTTTGTCTACAGTCTGAAATGCCGTTCTCTTGAAAGAACGGCATTTATTTCTATTTTTACTTATCTGTAATTTTTTACGAACCACAGGCCTCATCCTGTTCTCGTTTTTCTTCTATTGCTTCCTTGAGAATCATGTCTTTAACCTTCATGAGTCTTGTCTGGTTTCCTCTCTCATTTTCATCAAGTTTCATCATTATATACTTGATGGTCATTTCCAGCTGAGGAATCTTGACATATTCAAGGGCATTGACACGGCGGCGTGTCTTTTCAAGTTCAGCAGCTATCATAGCCGCTTCCTTTTCTTTTGCCGCCAGCTCCAGCATTGACGGCAGGACTTTTGCAAGTCCGGATATCGCTGCGTCAAGCTCCCCTGAAGTAGATGCAAATCCGTAAGGATAAATATCGGCAGAATCTTCGGCTTTCGTTTCAAAAGAAAACTGCGGCACATCTACACTCATTATATTTTTACCCTCAACAGTAAGTTCTACCCCCTGCTTTGGAAACATCAGAGCCTCTTCCAGTACCTCCTGACTCATAACAGCACTTGCAACAGAAAAGCTCTCATATACACGGGAAAGCTCACTTTCCACTTCTTCACGAAGTCTCTTGTTTTCACGAGCCAGCTCAAGGAACCCTTTCATAAGCTGATCTCTTTTATCTTTCATCAACTTATGACCTCGTCTTGCTGTTACAAGGCGTCGTTTTAAGGTTGTAAGCATCATTCTGGTAGGATTTACATTTAATCTTTCCATAACTTCTCCTTAACACCTATTTGCCAAGATATTTTTCAATATATTCGTCTCTGATTCTCTTAAGCTCACTCTTAGGCAGCATTTCAAGGAGCTTCCAACCAATTCCAAGAGTTTCCTCGATAGTTCTGTCTGTATCGTAGCCCTGAGATACATATTGTTTCTCAAATGCCTGAGAAAATCTTGCATACTTAAGGTCAGTTTCCGTAAGCGCCGCTTCGCCTAAAATCGTAACAAGTTCGAGAGCTTCCTTACCTTTTGCATAAGCGGCAAAAAGCTGATTCATAGTATCTGCATGATCCTCTCTTGTCTTGCCTTTTCCTATGCCCTTATCCTTAAGACGGGAAAGAGACGGAAGTACATCAATCGGCGGCTTAAGTCCCTTTCTGTAAAGTTCACGAGAAAGTATTATCTGACCCTCTGTGATATATCCTGTAAGGTCTGGAATCGGATGGGTCTTATCATCCTCAGGCATGGTGAGGATAGGAATCATAGTTATTGAACCGTCATAACCTTTTTTTCTTCCTGCTCTTTCATACATTGTTGCAAGGTCTGTATAAAGATATCCCGGGTATCCTCTTCTGCCCGGTACTTCCTTTCTTGCTGCCGAAACTTCACGCAAAGCTTCAGCATAATTTGTTATATCTGTAAGGATTACAAGCACATGCATTCCAAGATCAAAAGCCAGATATTCAGCAGCCGTAAGTGCCATACGAGGTGTGGCAATACGCTCTACGGCAGGGTCGTTGGCCAGATTCATAAACAGAACGGTTCTGTCTATAGCACCTGTTCTTCTGAAATCCGATGCGAAGAATTCCGCTTCCTCATGGGTGATACCTATAGCTGCAAATACTACCGCAAAATTTCCCTCGCTTCCTCTTACCTTAGCTTGTCTTGCTATTTGAGCCGCAAGATTTGCATGAGGAAGACCGGAAGCCGAGAAAATAGGAAGTTTCTGTCCTCTTACGAGAGTATTGAGCCCGTCTATCGCCGATACTCCTGTCTGTATGAACTCCGACGGATAGTCTCTGGCTGCCGGATTCATAGGCAGACCGTTGATATCCATTCTCTTCTCTGCAATTATATCAGGACCTCCGTCCTTAGGTCTTCCCATACCGTCGAATACTCTTCCGAGAATATCAGGCGATACGGCAAGCTCTGTTCCTCTTCCGAGAAATTTAACCGTACTTTCCTTAAGGTTTATACCTGTCGAACTTTCAAAGAGCTGAACTAAAGCATTGGAACCGTTGACTTCCAGTACCTTACAAAGCCTTTTTTCTCCACTGGGAAGTATTATTTCTCCCAACTCGTCATATGTTACATTTTCTACATCTTTGACCAGCATAAGAGGGCCAACAACTTCACTTATAGTTTTATATTCTTTAATCATCGTCCTCAGCCTCCTTTGATGTCAATGAGGAAATGTCTTTTCTCAGAGTCTCCATGATTTTGTTATAAGCTTCGTCTATATCTTTTTCTTCAACATATTTGAATCTTCCTATATCTTCTCTTACAGGCAGCTCAAGCAGCTCGTTGAAATTTGCTCCCTTTGCCACTGCTTCTCTTGAAAGCTCGTAGTATGTCAGAATCATCTTGAGAAGTTGATACTGCTTTTTGAGAGAAGTATATGTGTCTACTTCATGGAAAGCATTTTGGTGGAGGTAGTCTTCTCTTATTGACTTTGCAGCCTCCAATTTAAGTCTGTCCTCATGTGAAAGTCCGTCAACACCGACAAGCTGAACTACTTCCTGTAATTCCGCCTCATCCTGAAGCAACGCTATAGTCCTTGCTCTTAACTGCGGGAATTCTTTGTTTACATTTTCCGCATACCAGTCCTCAAGTCTGTCAACATACAGAGAATAACTTTGCAGCCAGTTAATAGCCGGGAAGTGTCTCTTATATGCCAATGAAGAATCAAGACACCAGAATACTTTTACTATACGCAGAGTTGCCTGAGATACAGGCTCTGAAATATCCCCTCCCGGAGGTGATACGGCTCCGATAGAGGAAAGTGCTCCCAGTCTGCCCTCTTTTCCCAAAGATATGGTTCTTCCTGCTCTTTCATAGAACTGTGCCAGTCTTGAAGCAAGATATGCAGGATACCCCTCTTCACCGGGCATTTCTTCAAGACGACCTGACATTTCACGAAGTGCCTCTGCCCATCTTGAAGTAGAATCTGCCATAATAGCCACTGAATATCCCATATCTCTGAAATATTCGGCTATGGTAATTCCCGTATAGATTGATGCTTCTCTGGCCGCTACAGGCATATCTGAGGTATTGGCTATAAGCACTGTCCTCTTCATTATTGATTCGCCTGTATTAGGGTCTTTAAGCTCAGGAAATTCCATAAGTACATCGGTCATTTCATTTCCACGCTCTCCGCATCCTATATAAACAACTATTTCGGCGTCTGCCCACTTTGCCAGCTGATGCTGAACTACGGTTTTACCTGAACCGAAAGGTCCCGGTACTGCTGCAACTCCACCTTTTGCAATCGGGAAAAGAGTATCTATTACTCTCTGTCCTGTTATGAGCGGCATTTCAGGAACCAGCTTTTCTTTATAAGGTCTGCCTTTTCTTACAGGCCATTTTTGCATCATGGTAAGTTCCTTGATATTTCCATCTGCGGTTCTAACCTTGCATACTGTATCTTCTACCGTAAATTCTCCGCTTTCTATGGATTCCACAACGCCTGATACTCCTACAGGAACCATAACTCTGTGTTCTATTACGATAGTCTCCTGAACTGTTCCTATTATATCTCCGGCTTCTATTTCATCACCAATCTTTACAGTAGGAACAAATTTCCATTTTCTTGTTCTTGACAGTGACGGAACTTTTATACCTCTTGTAATATTCGGACCTGCTGCCTCATACATTGCCTCAAGCGGTCTTTGAATACCGTCATACATAGTCTCTATAAGTCCCGGTCCCAATTCTACCGAAAGAGGTGCTCCTGTACTCACTACAGGAACTCCCGGTCCTATACCTGCTGTTTCTTCATATACTTGTATTGAGGCTTTGTCGCCTCTCATTTCTATAATTTCACCTATCAGTCCCTGCTCTCCTACATGAACCACATCGAACATGTTTGCCTCTTCCATGCCGGATGCTACAACCAGCGGGCCTGATACTTTTACTACTTTGCCTTGACTCATGGCTTTTATTCACCTCCAAACAGGATGTCTGCACCTACTGCACGCTCTACGGCTTTTTTGACATTTTCCATACCTACTCCCAAGACTCCGTCTTTGTCCGGTATAGGTATAACAGCCGGAAGCCTTCTATCCGTATACTCTGCAATTTCTGTCTCAAGCCCTTTATACAGAGCTTCTGTTATATAAATTATTGCAAAGCTGTCTTCTGCTATTTCTTTAAAGACTTTTTCCGCTTCTCCACTGCTGTCACATGGGAAAACCTCAAGCCCGACAGCCTTAAAGCCGAGAACACTTTCTCTGTCTCCGATAACTCCTATCCTATACATAAGATTCCCTCAGCCTTTCTAAAATAACTTCTTTTGGTGTGCCTGCGATTTTTCCCGTAAATATCATTCTCAGATTCTTTGTTTCACTTTCTTTTGCGATTAAATATGCCGCAGCCGGCTCAAATCCGAAAGAAACATATTTTGCATCTTTTATATATTCTATACGCTTATTGTCACAAAGCTTTTCAAGAAGCGAATACATTCCGGTCTCCTTGACATTGTTTCCACCTTTTTCAATTATCTCTCCGAAACCGTAAGGCTTAAATTTCTCGGCAAGTTTGTGATAGTTTTCTTCATAACCTGAAGTAAACAGCTTTTCAGAGATATGTCCGCCTTCAAGAAAAACCTTACTGAAAAATGTCCACGGCTTTCCTATCTGTCTAAGCCTTATAAATGTAATGACATTCAAAATATCAATCAGTAATTTGACATAATTTATTAAAAAGCTATTCTGTGTAACTGTCGCAGATTTAAGCATCTGTTCATAACAAGCCTTATCGAGGATAATGTCTATTTCCTGAGGGTCTCCCCCTTTTCCAAACAGTTCCGCCGCTCTTTCCACAGCTTCTTTCATTTCCGTATGCATGAAAACAAAGTTGCGTTCCCTTATCATGGACATCATTGTTTTCGGTTCAAAGTTTCCGCCCCAAGTCATATATTTCTCAGGGTCTATTCCTAAAAACTCTGCTTTCAAAACTGCCTTTGCATTATGATAATCCTTGGGATATTTGAACAGTTCCAGCTCTGATGGATCAGGGAGCGAAGAAAATACAAAATCATATGCCTTTTGTTCTTCTTCTGCCAGCATTTTTACAAAGTCTCTGGGCTTTTCCGGAGCTTTCCCGCTGCCGTATCCGTTTTCTGTAAGAACCGACATTGCTCTGTCAAAGTCCGGCGCCTCCGCAGCTCTTGTTAATTCTGACCACGGAATTAAAGTTCTTTCGCTTGCTCTTATAAGTGTGGAGCAGAATATATATGAGTCTTCTCTGTTTTTACTCATAGCACCTTCTCCTTATTTTTTAGGCGGAAAAAGAATCTCAGCCACACCGGCCGTCAACTCACGGCGCTTATCTTGTACCATGGCTTCCACCGAATTGTTGATGTATATCTGCCCTTTACGCAGCATATATCCGCCTTTTATTTTTTTCGTCTCGTCCGCCAGCAAAAATTTACCGTCCGGTATGGCTTTGTTTAGCCCATCTACTACCCTCTGCCCTATCGCAGTTCTTTCTTTCTCGTTAAAGATAAGACTGCCTTCGGAAATGCCTGCCGCCTTACCTGCTCTGACAAGGAAATCCACATATTGATTCTCTTCTAAAGAAATTATATAATCTACTGCTTTTTCAAAGCACTCGTTTATCAGTTCCTGTTTTTTCGCAAGGATAATTTTTTTGCTGTCTATATCTGCAACGGACTTTCTTCTGCTGATTATTTGTTCTCTTTCTTCCTGAGCATTTTTAACAGCAATATCCGTCTCGACTTTTATTCGATTTTTTAGCTGCGTTATTACGCCTCTATTTTTGGTATCAGCTGCATTAAGTATCTGTTCGCATTCTGCTTGCGCTTCGTCTATTATAGCTGATGTGATTTTCTCTATGCTCATGGCTTTCACCTCTTTAGAGTTTTTATACCGGTATTCTCAGCCAAATCAGTACTGAAACAAGCAGTGCAAAGATAGCGTAAGTTTCTACCATAGCAGTATAAATAATACCTTTTACCATTTGATCAGGTCTTTTTGCTGTAAGTTGCAGGGCTGATGCCGCCGCTTTTCCCTGTGCGATTCCCGACCATATTCCAACAAGACCGATAGGAATTCCGGCTGCGAGGAAATATGCTCCCTGAGCCATAGTAAGGTCTATCATGTTACCTCCTAACAGTCCTATCTTAATCATTATAAGGAATGCAATAATCAGACCGTATATTCCCTGTGTTCCCGGAAGGGCCTGCAAAATTATAGTCTTACCGAACTTCTTCGGATCCTCTGCCAATACTGCTGAAGCTGCCTGTCCGGCTATACCTACACCCATAGCGCTTCCTATTCCTGCCAGGGCTGCTATTGCTGCTCCCAAAAGAGCCAATGTGTTGCCATCTATCATATTCATTTTCTATTCCTCCTCTTGCTCTATCTTTATATACTTGGTTTTCTTGCGGAAAGGATCAAACGGTTCTCCTCCGTCCTCATAAAACTTTCCGAAGAATTCGACATATTGCAGTCTGCTTGAATGTATAAATGCACCCAACACATTTATAGCTAAGTTCAGTGTGTGTCCAAGCAGGAAAATTACGATGAGAGCAATAATCCCTCCTATTCCTCCTCCGAACAGGGCTCCCAAAGTATTGACAACTTGTGCGATAACTCCTGTAGCAAGCCCCAAAGCAAGCAGTCTTGCATACGAAAGGATATCCGACATATAACTTGTTATATTATATATGTTACTCAATCCTCCGGTTATTTTGCCAAAGCCCTTGTTGTTGCGTCCACCGGTAAGAAGCAATCCTGCCGCTCCTATTATTGTCATCCATTTTCCTACGGAAACGGCTGCCGGAAGCACCATTCCTCCACCAAGCCATGCGATGAGACCAAGTATGGTAATATACCAAAAACCCTCATCACAAACAGCGTCAAACCAATGACCCTCTTTAATCTGCATGTAAGCCTTAATGGCCATTCCGGTAAACAGATGGATTATACCCAGCGCCAATGAGAATATAAGCATTTTCATCGGATCATCAAGCGGGTTAAACCATATAGGAGCTATGGCTATTTCTGTTCCAAGGAATGTTCTTGTAAACACTGCAACTATGTCTCCGAACCATCCTCCGAAAAGCGCTCCCCATATGGTTGTGGAGATTCCGCAGTAGAAGAATAGTTTCACCATCTTGTATGTGTTACCCTCAAGGTTAAATTTTCTAAGAACCATATAGCATCCAACTGCCATGATTATTCCATAGCCTGCATCACTGAGCATTATTCCGAAGAATACAGCATAAAACAATGCAAATATGCTTGTCGGATCAAATCCTCTGTAATCAGGCAATGAGTACATTTCAGTGATTGCCTCATACGGTACAAAGAAGTTTTTGTTATCAAGTAATACGGGAACCTCTTCACCTTCTTGGGCATCAGCAAACTCATAGCAGCAATTCAAGCCGTCAAGCAGCTTTGATGCCTTTTCTGTGAGTCTTTCAGGTATCCAACCTTCAAGGTAAAATGTTTTCTTAGTTTTAAGCAGTTTATTTTTCGTTTTTTCTTTTTCGGAATCTATGGCAGTCATGTCACAGTAGTTTTCAATAGACTGCCTGAGTTTGGCCATGCTCTCAGCTTCTTGCTCAATCTCTTTTATTTTAGCTCTGAGCACTTCCTTTTCCGATGTTATTCTTTTTAGATTTTCCTTTGCAGTTCCCTTTAACCCCCTGAAGTAAACTTCGGAAAACCCTTTTTGTTTCAGTAATGCCAAGATTTGTTGTTCCTGACTGATAAGGCATATGAATGCGATATAATTCATGTCTTTGTCGGAATGTACCAACTTGGCCACTATTCCTCCGAAAGCCTCAAGATCGCTCATAAGCTCAAGTCTATCCACCGTTGCCGGAACGATTCCCTCGTGAATGATAGTCTTAGGTGTTTTTATCATTTCAAGAGGCATCGCATATTCGAGCCACGGCGTTATAAGAATCTCTTCTTGCTCCAGTTTATTTATACTGTCATTAACATCTCTGAGACGCTCTTCCAGTTTTAAAACCGAGTTAATGTCCTCTTCTGCCTGCTCTCTGTCAATTTTCCTTGCCACATCCGCTTTCATTACTCTTCGTGTACTGAAAAGCGGCTCTTTTGCCGGATCGTACCTGCGCAGAAAACTTAGAGCCGCCTCCCCGCGACTAAGTTTTGCATCAAGGGCGGCAACTTTAGCATGACTGTCATCCAATGTAACTATGGAGCTTAGTTCTTTATCAGCAAGCTTACCTTTCTGACTCACAAGTTCTACAGCTCCGAAGTCCATCAACTTGGACATTATGGATTCTTTTTGCTTTTCAAGGCCTATTACTGCAATCTTTTGCATTTTAACAATCGACACTTGAATCCACTATCCTTTCCGCAATAAATTTTATTGCTTCATTTTGTTTTTTACAGGCGGATGCATCAATCTCCGCACAAAGAGCTTTTGCATTTTCAATTGCCACGCTGTAGAGTTCGTCGGCAATTTTCTTTCCGTCTTTAAGCAAAGCCTGACATTGTTCTTTTTCTTCAGAAAAAGCTTCTTCTATCATTTGATTGGCTCTTGCATCGGTCTCTGCCGTGGAGTTTTTAGCCGCAATCTTAGCTTCTTTTCGCATTCTGTCGGCTTGTTCCTCGGCTTCTTTAATAAGTTTCAGTTCTTCTGTAAACAACCTCTCGCCTCCTTTTTTCCAAAATAAAAATCTTCCCCTTATTCTAAATTTACCACAAAATATCTCAGAAAATCAAAAATTTGTCAAATGACCATATATATTTTTTTATAAGTTGTTTTTACTTTTATAAAAACCTGTACAGTATTAGTTTGTACAGGTTTTTAAAGTTTAGCGGCTATTTCTTCAATTTTTTTCAGACGACTGTTTATCCCTGATTTTTTCAAAGGCGGCCGGCACATTTCACCTAACTCCTTTATGGAAACATCGGGATTTTCCTTTCTAAGTACGGCTACTTCTCTCAGCTTTTCCGGCAGCCATGAAAGACTCTTTTTTTCTTCTATCTTTTCCACTGCTTTAATTTGTTTCATAGCAGCTGCTACCATTCGGTCAGTATTGGCATTGTCACAGTTAGCCATCCTATTAGCTTCATTTTTTACGGATTTCTCTACAAGAGTGTTATCAATAATCAATGAATGGGTATCTGCTCCTATTATACCCAGCATATCTGCAACATAGTCAGCTTTTTTCATATAAACGACATGGGATTTTCCTCTTTTAAACTCCTTAGCCTGCAAATCGACAAATGAATTTATGAGTTTTTTCAAATCATGGGAAAGTGTTTCAGTCCCGCACACAAACTCCAAATGATAAGCTTTTTCCGGGTCGCTCATGGTTCCCGCTCCCATAAAGATTCCTCTCAAATACGATCTTTTACAGCACTTGCTCCTGACTATGCCGTCATAAATTCCGTCAGAAATATAGTTGTTTCCTTCCCTTACCAGAAGAATGCCTGTCTCTCTCAATATCTGTTCGCTTCTGTTATCGGCATCTATGGTTATTTTATATGCTCGTTTTTTGCCGACAGATGATGATTCCCCCACTTCAAGATTAGTTTCAATATCAAAATAATCATGAAGAAGTTTTTTATAATGTCTTATTATCGCAGGATTTTCCGATGTTATTATTATTTTAAATTTCCCCAGTCCGGCAAGTCCTATGCTTCCGGATACTCTCAAAAACCCTGCTATTTCCGCAAGCTGGCAGCATTTTTTCTCTGTTTCGACCCTCGATAATTCATTTTTAACTTCCGATGCAAAAGACATTTTCCTCTCCCTAATACAGATTATCATTTTTTGTTTTTATTATATATGAAAAAGCCGCCGGGAGCAATGCTCTCTGCCGGCGGCAATATTATCTAAGTAATTTTAATTATTTAAGAGGCGCAAGTCCTAATATTTCTCTTGCTTCAGCAGGAGTTGCAACTTCTCTTCCCAGCATCTTAGCCAGTTCAACAACCTTTGCAACCATCTGTCCGTTGGATTCTGCCAGAACACCTTTTTCCATATAAAGGTTGTCTTCAAATCCCACTCTTACATGACCGCCCAAGCTGATTGTAGCAGCTGCGATATGCCATGCATTCTTTCCAAGACCTGTTGCAGTCCAAGTTGAACCTTCAGGAATTGATTCTACCATGTAAACCAAGTCTCTGATTGTAGCAGTCATCTGTACACCTAATACGAAATCCCAATGAATAGGTTTAGTCAGGTAACCTTTCTTGTAAGCTGTTTTCATTGCAGTGTCAATCATACCCTTGTCGAATACTTCACATTCAGGCTTAATGCCTCTTTCCTGCATAATCTTTGCAAAGTTTACGATTGTATTGTCAGTATTGATGAAAATCTCATCTCCGCCGAAGTTGCATGTTCCGCAATCCAATGTTGCCATTTCAGGAGTCGGAACTACTTCTGTAGACTGTAATCTTTCCAGGTCTGTCATACCTACTGCTCCGCCTGTTGACGGCTGGATTATAGCATCAGGACATTCTTTTCTGATAGCGTCAATACACTCCTGGAATCTGCCCTTATCCTGAGTAGGAGTTCCATCATCCCATCTTACATGAAGATGAATAAGGGATGCTCCTGCATCATAAGCAGATTTTGCTTCTCTTACTATTTCTTCTACGGTATAAGGTACATTTGGGTTCTGTTCCTTTGTTACTTCTGCGCCGCAAATACATGCGCTGATGATCAATTTTTCCATTTTTATCTCCTTTATTCATAAAAGAATTACTATCTTATATTATTATACCATTATAACTCACGATGTTCAAGTGTTACCCGCCAACCCTCGGCAGTGAAAAACTTATAAAACTCGTTGGCAAGGGTTACTGAACGGTGCTGGCCTCCTGTACAACCGAAAGCTATGGTAAGGCTGTACTTGCCTTCTTTTATATAACATGGTACCAACTTCATTATTATTTCTTTCAATCTGTTTACAAACTCTTTGGTAATGTCCTGTTTCATAACATACTGAGCCACCTTCTTGTTGTTGCCTGTCAGTTTTCTAAGGCTTGAAACATAATAAGGATTAGGTATGAATCTTACATCTATTACCCAGTCTGCTTCTGTAGGTATACCGTGTTTGTAGCCGAAAGACATGAAGTTTATTACGAATGTCTGCTTTTTTGTCTTACTCCCGAATATCTTATCCAGTTCGGAATTCATCTCTGCAACTTTTAATGATGAAGTGTCTATTATGTAGTCTGCTATTGCCCGCAATTCTGACAAGCGCTCCCTTTCGACTCCGATGGTAGCTTTTGTTATGACGCTGTCCGAAAGAGGATGACTCCGTCTTGTCTCATTGAAACGCCGTATAAGTGCTTCGTCCGATGCTTCTATAAACAATATCTTCAAATCGACATTTATATCGTCTTTAAGCGCCGTAATCACTTCTTTCAAATCGCCAAAAAACTGGCCGCCTCTTATGTCTACAACGAAAACAGCCTTTGATATTTTCTTTTTACCGGTCATGGCCAAATCTATAAAATTTTTAATCAAGGCAGGCGGCATATTATCTATACAATAATATCCCTTGTCCTCAAACCAATCTGCAGCCTTTGTCTTGCCTGCCCCCGAAAGGCCTGTAATAATTACGACTTCCATTTTTTCTTCCTTTATTCTCTACGAGATTTAATCTATATTTTTTCAATATTTACTATTCGTTCCGGATCAAGGCCCGCCTCTATTGCCCTCGCAAGAGGTTCTTCAAATTCCCCTACTTTTTCCGGAATATGTGCGTCGCTTCCTATCACAAATTTCAAGTCAAACTTTGAAGCTGTCTTTATTTCTTCAACAGTCAAGTGCTTGTGTTTTGCGTTTATTTCTATCATAGTTCCCGTATCTTCACATGCTTTTGCTATATCATATATATCAAAAGGCCCCTTATCTCCCGGATGAGTAAGAATATCTATCTTGTTGTTGTAAAGGGCTTTCAATATCATATCGGTATTTTGTACCAAAAGCGACGAATCTTTAGAAAACAGACCTGTATGATTACTTATATAATTGGAAACCATGCCTGCCTTTAAAATTCCAAAATGATATCCTGCAAGGATAATATCAAATTTTGAAGTATCGTCCACATCAATGTATGGAGGCTTCCTCAGGGTATTTGCCTCAACTCCGAGAAGAACTTTTACATCCGGATAAATTTTCTCAAGCCTTTTTATTTCTTCTCTCATTTCGTCAAGCTTATCCATGGAAATCCCATAGGTGAGATGACCGGGCCCATGGTCGGTCACCGCTATACTTCTAAGTCCCTTTTGAGATGCCACTCTTACATTATCCTCTATCGTTCCCTTTCCGTGTGAATATACGGTATGAGTATGATGATCATATATCATCCTGTATTTTTTTATCGTATCTGAATATTTTTCCAATATTTTACCCCTTATCCTATAATTCTCACTTCAGGCTCAAGCATTATACCGCTTTCATCATAAACTCTGTTTTGCACAAGAGTTATGAGTTCTAAAATATCAGTAGCGGTAGCTCCGCCCTTGTTTATTATAAATCCACTGTGAAGCACAGACACCTCTGCTCCTCCTACAGCAACACCTTTAAGCCCTGCTTCTTCAATCAGTTTGCCGGCAAAATGTCCCTCGGGACGCTTGAAAGTGCTGCCTGCTGAAGGATAGTTTACCGGCTGTTTGCTGTTTCTTTTGACAGATAGTTCTTTCATCTTTTCCGCTATTTCTTTTCTGTCTCCTTTTTTTAGTTCAAGAACAGCTTCAACCGCTATATATCCATTTTCGGAAAGCAAGCTCTTTCTATATCCGAATTTCATCTCTTCATTTGAAAAGACTCTCTCTTCGGAGCCATCGGCAGATATTGCTCTGACTGATTTAACCACCTGCTTCATCTCTCCCCCGTAGGCACCTGCATTCATAAACAGCGCTCCTCCAAGACTTCCAGGTATTCCGCTTGCAAACTCAAAACCTGTAAGTTCTTCATTCATAAGCTCTCTTGCAAGTGTCGAAAGCAATATTGCTGTGCCGCAAACTACTCTTCCCTCATCTATAACATTTTCATATGCAAAGGCCTGCGAAAGTTTAATCACAATGCCCTCATATCCGCTGTCCTTAAACAGAATATTAGAACCGTTTCCTATCAATATATGAGGCACTTCCAAATCAGATGTGATTTTCAAAAGCTTCTTAAGCTGCTCCTCGTCTGCCGCTTCTGCCACAAAGGCAGCTTCACCGCCTGCTTTAAATGATGTATATCTGCTCATGGAGACTTTTTCGGCAAAACTAATGCCCGCCTCCCTCATCTCCTTTTTTATCTTTTCTGATAGGTCTGCACGAATCTTTTCCAAAGATATCCTCCTTATTTATTTTATATTTTTCAAAATTCTCGTAAATTTCCGTTCTGTTGTTCAAGTTTTTTGACTCAAGACGCCTGTTTATGAATCTTGCAGTATATGTGTACAGTATAGCCATTGTAGGCACTCCCAAAATCATTCCGGCAAATCCAAACAATCCGCCGCCCACAATAATTGCAAACATTACCCAGAAGCTGGCAAGTCTTGTAGTCTTTCCAAGAATCTTAGGTCCTATAACATTTCCGTCAAGCTGCTGCAGCACAAGAATCATTACCGCAAACTTTACGGCTGCCCAAGGCTCGATAAACAAAAGCAGTATTATAGACGGTACTGCTCCTATAAAAGGTCCGAAGAACGGTATTATATTGGTAATTCCCACTACTACGCTTATGAGAACCGGCAAAGGCAGTTTTAATACTGTCATTGCAACAAAACATATTATTCCTATTATTATGGAATCTATGATTTTTCCGGTGATAAATCCCCCGAAAGTGCTGTTGCACAACTCTCCGAATTCCATAATTTCTGCTGCTCGTTTTCTTGAAAAAACAGCTAATATAAACTTTTTGGCCTGAGCCATGAAAATTTCTTTGCTATTGAGAACATATATACATATTATAAGCGAAACAAGAAAATCTATCATCACTCCAAAGGTACCTACAATTCCTATGGATATCTTTGTCAACAACGCTTCCGCACCAGGTATGACATTTTCCTGTCCCCACTCAAATACCGATTGAGCAGCGTCTTCTAATCTTCCCTCAAGTAAAGCCGCAAGTTCCGGATTTTCCACCACCGTTTTTTCAATCCATTCTATGGCATTTTCCACATACACGGGAATATCACTTACCAATCCCACCATGCTGTTTAAAAGTTCGGGAATTATAAGCATAAAAAATCCCACAAGAACTACTATCAGCACAATAAAAGAAACCACTGTCGCCACAACTCTGGCAAATCTGTAATCTCTCAAGTATGTCCTGAAACGCCCCCTGTTCCAATTATATACGATGCGCAAAACATTGTTGTATATCGGGCACAAAAGATATGCCATTATTATACCAAGGTAAAACGGTGTTAAAATTCCGTTTATATCACGAAAAAACCGCTTTACTTCCAAGGTATTGTACAATAAATAATAGCACAGCAAAATGCCTGCCCCTGCAAAAAAAATCGCCATGCCGAATTTAACATATCGGCTGTGTATTCTCTTTCTTTGTTCTTCCATAAACTCTCTGCTCCTGTATTTTATAATACCCCAACTTCAATATCCGGTCAACTGTATCATAAGCCTAAGGCGCCGGTAAACTGCCTCCATCCATGCTCCCGCCATCTCATAACAATCACCTTTTTTAAGATATTTAACTATAGCTTCATTATATTCCTGTTCTTTAAGATTAACAGTCACAGCAGGAAATCCTCTGCTCATCAAATAATATGATGATGCTGCTCTTGCCAATAACTTATTACTTTCATTATATGGGTATATTTCCACTATTCTGTTATGAATCATTGCCGCATTTTCAAATACTTTTTCACCAAAATTATTAACTGCCTCAGTACCTATTAACTCGGAAGCAAACTGCTGCATTCTTTGAGGAATTTCTGCCGGTATAGGCGGAGCATACTCCAACTCCCGCAAAATAACACTCTTCTTTCTGTAATCACGGCGAGTTTCACTCCCCGAAATCATCCGATGCATGCAGTCTATCAAATTAAGGTCAAGACTCCTGTCCATTTGATAAAATCCGTACATGCTTTCAAGCAAATCGGAAATTCTCTTTGCCCTTACATGTTCACTTACGGGTACGCTCAAACATATTTCACCGCCGGCTATCAGTTCTATCTGATTATCGGTCAAGCTGCTGCCACTTATTTTTATATTAGCCTTAAGCCAATCATGACGCTCAATTTCGGCAAAGTACCTCTTGGTGTCCGCAGAAAACGGCATTCTGTTAGATAGGATTATCATCTTTTTCTTTATATCGGTAATGCTTTCTCTGTCCAAAACCATCATCACGGCAGCACCTCCTTAACTTCTTTCATTTTATCATACAACAAACTTAATTTCTATGTTATACTAAAAGAACAGAAAGGATTATTTTATGAGAATTCTCGTTATAAGCGACACCCATGGAAATCTTGACAGATTCCGTGTCATTTTTAAAAAAATACAAGAAGAAAATCCCGTGCAAATGATAGTTCACTGCGGCGACCATTACGAAGACGGCACTGCTTTGAGACGAACCTGCGGTATACCTGTAATTGCTGTAAAAGGCAACTGCGACGGAGAATTTTCCGATGATAATTTCGCCATACTTGAAACAGAAGCCGGCGATTTTCTTGTAACACACGGTCATATGGAAAATGTAGGCTACAGCCTGCAAAGATTATGCTACAAGACTGAGGAAAACGGATGTATCGGAGCAATTTTCGGTCATACCCACAGAGCCGCTTATGCACAAACAGGCGGAATGTATTTTATGAATCCGGGAAGTCTTACTAAACCCCGTGACGGTTCGGGAGGCACTTTCGGTATTCTAAAAACAGATGAAAACAGCGTCTCAGGAAAGATATACCGCTATGAAGATTTCATATCTAAAGACATTGACAGTACCGGCGGTCCCAGATCTTCTGCCGGCAAACCCGCCAAAATTACTGCGGGAAAGCTCAGAAGTATGCTTAACTACAGCGACAGATTTTAAATCGGAGGTAAATGATGGATATTAAAAAAATGATGGTTTCAAATCCCGTTATCGATTCTATGGCAAATTACCGTGAAGTGTTTTGGATAAATCCAAACGCAGGTAATAAGGCTTCAATACCTTTTTGTATAGATGATATTGACGATGCAGAAGCACGACTTAAGAGATTCGCTCCTTATATAGAAAAGGCTTTCCCCGAAACTTCTGAAACCCACGGTATAATAGAGTCCAAGTTAGTTGAAATACCTAAAATGAAAACAGTTCTTGAGAATTCCTTAGGCGAATTTCCGGGCAGATTATTTCTAAAATGCGACAGCCATCTTCCAATTTCAGGTTCAATAAAAGCAAGAGGCGGAATTTATGAGGTACTTAAACTTGCTGAATCAATCGCAATCGAAAAGGGTTTATTGACATTGGATGATGATTATTCAAAATTAGCAGATGATAATTTTAAGGAGCTTTTCGGCCAATATTCCGTTGCAGTAGGCTCTACCGGAAATTTGGGACTTTCAATAGGAATCATAAGTGCCAAACTTGGCTTTAAGGTTACTGTTCATATGTCTGCAGATGCCCGTCAATGGAAAAAAGACTTACTGCGTTCCAAAGGTGCGACGGTTGTAGAGTATCCGGACGACTATCAAAAGGCTGTTGCCGAGGGCAGAAAAGAAGCTGCCTCAGATCCTATGTGCCATTTTGTCGATGATGAGGGATCTCAAGATTTATTTTTAGGATATTCAGTAGCTGCCAAAAGACTTATTCCTCAGCTCAATGAGTGTAATATAACAGTAGATGAAAATCATCCCCTGTTTGTATACCTGCCTTGCGGTGTGGGCGGTGCTCCCGGCGGAGTTGCTTTCGGTCTTAAGGAAATGTTCGGCGACAATGTTCACATACTGTTTGCAGAGCCTACCCATGCCCCATGTATGACTTTGGGGCTTGTAACCGGACTTCATGACAATATAGCAGTAAAAGACATCGGTCTTGACGGTGTAACCGATGCAGACGGACTTGCTGTTGGACGCCCGTCCAGATTAGTCGGTACTATCATGGAAACTCTTTTGGACTGCTGCTATACAATCGACGACGAAAGACTTTATCCGTTCCTTGCTCAACTTGCAGACAACGAGAATATTTATATAGAACCATCAGCCTGCGCATCATTTACAGGTCCTTCTTTGACATTTGCTTCAAAAGACTATATCAAAGCCCATAATCTTGAGGAAAAAATGACAGGTGCTTCTCATATTCTCTGGGCTACAGGAGGAAGCATGGTACCGAATGAAGAAATGAAAAGCTATTATGAGAGAGGGTTCAAAAAATGAACCATCTTTCACCTGAGTTTATAACCAAGGCCGCTTCTTTTTTCAAAGTAGTCGGAAACGACACACGGATGAAAATATTATGTACTATAGCAAATGATCAAATATGCGTAGATGATATTGCCTGTAAAGTCAACATGACTAAATCGGCCGTTTCTCATCAACTTAAGATATTGAAAGACGAGGGGCTTGTCAAGTCAAGGCGTGACGGTAAAAATATTTACTATAGTTTAGATGACCAGCATGTAACCGACATATTAGAAATCGCTTTCATACACATAGAACACAAAAGCCACGAAGAAGACTGTGATTGCCGGGACTGCACGCAGCAACATTCTTCTGCACCTGAAATATGATTTAACAAACGAATACGAGGGCTTACAAATTGCCGGTTCCACAATACAAGAAAGAGGCGACTTATGTCGCCCCTTTCTCTCTTATTATTATTTATATTTCACTCTGCCCCAATATTTCACATAGAACCTAATTACTTTTGATTTCTCGGTATTTTTACCGTTTACTATTTTACTATCTTTATAATACCCCTTTTTTCGGCAGTAAGCAAAGGTTCTGAGTCAGTATATCCCAGTGCAACAGTCCCGTACACCACATGGTCATCCGGAACACCCCAACTTCTGAGTAATTGCCTTACCTCCTCATCATCACAAACAAGGCGCACCTGATTTATCCATACAGAGCCTATTCCCAACGAATGAGCAGCCAAAAATATATTTTCCATGGCACAGGCATTATCTTCTATTCCCCATCTGCTGTCTCTTTCATTAGATGGAATTATAATTGCAGCAGGTCTGTAAAAATCATATCCCTTTCTGTCCAACTTTTTTTCTATCAACATTGCCAACTGCTGTATCTTTTCACGATTTGTAACCGCCGTAAACTGCCAGGTCTGCCTATTCATTCCCGATGGCGCATAAACAGCGGCCTTTAATATCAAATCCAAATCCTCATCCTTGATAGGTCTGTCGTTAAAACTTCTCACACTTCTTCTTGTAAAAATGTTTTTTAAAGTCTCGTTCATAATTATCCTCTCATCATCTTTATAAGTTTCTTCAATTTAAGTGGTTCTCCTTTATAAAGAACAAGCGACTTGTATATTTTTCCGGCTATAAGTGTTGCAACAACTGTAACTGCTGCTGTAACTGCCAAACTTCCCAAAGTCTGCCACCAAGTCAACATTCCCATCATAACTTTTGACGGAGTTGTCAGAACTGCGGTAAACGGAATCCAGTCAAGTACAGAAACATCTGCGTTGCCCTCCATCATTCCTCCCGCATATATTGAAACAAGAAAACTTGCCACAAGTACAAGTGTAAATATTGCATTTGACGACGAAAGATCCTCTGCCTTGCTTGCCATAGCGCCTCCCATTCCCGCAAGAGAACAATAAAGAAGCATTCCCATAATCACAATAAGAATTGCCATCAGGCAGTTAAACGGACTGAACATACCATAGGTAATATCACCTATTGACCTGAAAATCTGAATTATCATCATGTCAGAATCAGGGTTCATTGACAGAACGATTTTGCTTCCGGCGAAAAAGCTGAATGCTATAGCAAAAATCCAACTGAACAGTTGAATAACTCCTGTAAGAGTTATAGCAAGAAGTTTTCCCATTATTATTGCCGTAGGCTTTACTGCTACCAACATGCTTTCCATAAGTTTAGAGCTTTTTTCCGTAACGACACTGTTAGCCACACCCTGTCCGTATGCCAGCACAAAGAAGTAAATCAGCATCAAATTTACAAAGGTCAGCACCATCATTACAACCTGCTTCAATGATTCAACAGGATCCTCAGCCTCTTCATCGGTCTGCTGAGAGTAATACTGTGCCTCTCCGCCATTGGCGATACTCAAAACATCAGCATATGACATCATAATGCTGTCAAAACCATTGGCTGTATCTTCTGATATATCACTTCCTGCGGGAAGAAGTATATTTAATGTGTAGTCTGTTCCTTGCTGCTGCGTAACAATCAAAATAGTGTTTTTTTCTCCGGCCGAATCTTTTTCCGCCTTATCGAAATCTTCACCATAATCTTTTATTTTCGCTGAGATTCCGGTACTGTTCAAAATTTCGGGAAGCTGTGATAAGTCTGCCTTTCTGTCATCGCTTATATCAACTGTATATATTTCTTCTATTTCCGAAAAATCTACCGCCGTCTGCGGTGCCTGCTGTTCCTGATATGATTTATCTTCGCCTGCGTCACTGCCCAATGATTCAACACCTACCATAACAGCCGCCGGCAATATAAGGCAAATCAGAGCTATCAGTATTGTACTTGTTTTATATCCCTTACTTTTTATATGCTGTTTGAAAGTAAAAGAAAACACATTTGAAAATCCTTTAAATTGGTTTTTCATTTATTTTCCCTCCTTTCTGTTCAGCGCCATTTTTATAATCTTTCCTGCCTTGAGACGACTTCCTTTATACATTATCAAGCTGTCATAAAGTTTTCCCGACAGTTTATAAATTAAGGCTATACATACTGCTTGAATAACCCATGATATGACTACCGTCACAAACCCTATATCTCCCGTTATATAGTATGCCGGAGCTGCAAATGCAGAAACAAGTGGGCATAAAGACATAAACATCGCCGGTGTGCTTCCAAAAGAAGAAGCTATAACTGTAGCCATATAACATGCAAGTATTATCATGGTAGAAGTCATATTGGCAGATTCCATATCCTCCATACTTGAGCAGCTTGCTCCGCTGATAGCCGCTATAAGTGACATAGTGACACATGCCAGCAATGCCGAAACCATAACTACCACGACTACATCAAAGCTTAAATTCAGCAGTTCCGATGTCAACCCCCAACTTTTGAGTTGTGCCGCAACAAAAGAAGTATCTCTGAATATTCCCGTTACAAAATACGACAGTACAAAAGAAACCACTATTGCTGCAAACGCTGAAAATATAAATGTTATTACAGCAAGTATCTTTCCTAAAATCATGTCCTCGGACTTTATACTTACAAGCAGAGTTTCAACTAACTTAGAAGATTTTTCTTCAAGAATTGCCCTTACAATATAAGTCACTGCAAACAAACACACCATCATAACTATTATGGAATAAGCATACTGAACGGCATATCTTGACTCAAAACCTATATCGTCCTTATTCATAAATTCGTCTACAGACATTACGCTTGTATAAAATGTCGACCCCTCGGTGCTTCCGCTTCCCATAAAAAACGACATCACCGGTATTGCAAACAGAGCAACTGCTATTATTATCCCGAATGAAACAAGATTGGACTTATTCTTGTACAACTGCCGCAATGTGAATCCATATACTTTACCAAGACCCGAAATGCGTTCCCTATCCTTCATGAACTTCACCTACTTTTTCTACGAATATCTCATGCAGCGACGGCTCCCTGAGGTCAAATGTTACTACAGTGATTCCGCTCTCTGTAAGAACTCTTAAAAGATGATTTGCCTGCTTGTCACCTGTAACTTTGAGCTGATATTCGCATTCTTTTTCCGTAACTATACTTATTCCCTCTGCTTCTATTATGTTTCTCACATCCTGCTCTGTTTTAAGATGGAGATTCACTCTTCCGTAGCTTTTTTTAATCTCGTTGAGATTGCCCTGCAAAACAGGTTTTGAACGGTCAAGTATGGTAATATCGGTACAAAATTCTTCAACTGTAGCCATCTGATGGCTGGACATTATCAGATACTTGCCTGCGGCAATCTGTTCTCTTATGATTCCCTTAAATAAATCTGTATTCACAGGATCAAGCCCTGATAAGGGTTCGTCTAAAATGATAAGTTCCGGATCTGAAATCAAGGCAATCATAAACTGTATCTTCTGCTGATTACCCTTAGACAGTTGGTCTGCGAGCTTAGGCTTAAAAGCCTTTTTCTTTACGGCTTTTTTCTTCTCACCCAAAGCCGGAGAAGAAGCTTTCGGCGGGTAGAGATATTCTTCTGCTTCAAGTCTTTTTGCCCAATATTTTATTCGTTCCTTGGCCTCTGCTTTAGGAACACCTCTAAGGGCCGCAAAATACATTAGCTGATCCATCAGAGAATATTTGGGATACAGACCTCTTTCCTCTGCCAAATATCCTACATTGCAATTTTCTGTCGTAAGAGGCATGCCGTTCCAGAGCACTTCTCCTCCATCTCTTGCAAGCATATTAAGCATCATTCTTATCGTTGTTGTCTTTCCTGCGCCGTTAGTACCCAAAAGTGCATATACACCGGGTCCCGGCATTTCAAAGCTAAGGTTATCTACAACCACCTTATCACCATAGGATTTTTTTAGATTCTTTACTTCTAAACTCATTTCCGATTCCTCTCTGTCAATTTATTTTTTCTTTATCTATTTTCATCGCTTCTCTGCAATAATCTACTGTACTTACAAGCCATATAACTCCTACCGCCATGTTCGGCAGCGGCCCGTATTCAAAGAAAAAGTTCAAAAGCAATAATATCGTAAATACTGCCAGACATGTTAAAGTGCTTGTTCTGTATGCTTTGTATGCAGCCTTGTATCTTGTAAACATTTCAAACTCATCACAGCTGTCCTCCCACTTTTTCTGAAAGCTTAAGTCATAAACGCTGCCATTCTTTTCCGGATTCATTATTTTAACAAAATCCACGGCCATCTGCTGCATTTTGACTCTTATAAAGTTTCCTGCCACGAATACAACAAGCACCATTATATAGATTTTCTTGTTGTCCTTAATATAATCCTCGATATATGCTATCGTTGCCGCAAAAAATATCATTGACAATATTTCACATACATTTATTGCCATCATAACCTTGGAAATGTTGATGTCAACTTTTCTGAACATTTCATCTAAAACATCATCATCTTGTTCGCCAAGGCTTTTGTTGTAAAGTTCTCTTCCCCGTTTATAATATATTGCTGCAATAATCATACCCGCAGCCGTAAATCCAACAACAGCCCACGGAGATATGGCATAAACTGTTTTATTGAAAGCATCTTCAATACATACTGTCCATTGCTGTGCAGCGTTTGTTGTTGAAAACAATCCGATGATTCCGCCAACTATCGCCATTACTATAAGAAATGGAATATAGATTTTAAGCGCCTTTCTGTTTTCTATTTTGTTTTTTTCATTATTCATTGCCCGCTTTCATCCTCCTCATAGGAAAAAATCTCTTCTACTTTTGCACCGCATACCTTTGCTATCTTGAGTGCCAGTGTAACAGACGGCGAATAATCCCCTCTCTCTATCTGGCTTATGGTCTGCCTCGATACCCCTACCATTCTGCCAAATTCAGATTGATTTGCATCTATTCTTGCTCGGAATTCTTTCAGCCTATTGGTTAATGGCATTATGCTGCTCCTCCTTATAGCGAAGAGGTTTTACCCCCCCCCGCAGCTTTTTTGACAATTTTCCTTGACATTTTGACAACTTTACTTGTCATTCATGCGGTAAGTATATCACCCCTTTCAGACATTGTCAACAATAAAAAAATCGGCAAAGCATATGATCAATTGCTTTGCCGATTTAATACAATTATTTATTCCAACTCAAATGCACCTGTATAAAGCTGGTAATATCTTCCCTTTTCTGCAATTAGGTGCTCATGGTCTCCTCGTTCAATAATTCTGCCCTTATCCATAACCATTATAACATCAGCATTTTGAATAGTTGACAATCTATGAGCTATTACAAATACCGTTCTTCCATGCATTAGGTTATCCATACCCTTTTGAACTATTGATTCTGTCCTTGTGTCAATAGAAGAAGTCGCCTCGTCAAGAATCATTACCGGAGGGTCTGCCACTGCAGCTCTTGCTATTGAAATAAGCTGCCTCTGTCCTTGGGACAATCCGCTTCCGTCTCCCTCAAGCACCGTATCGTAACCGTCCGGAAGCATGCGTATAAATCCATCCGCATTTGCTAACTTAGCTGCCTTTATACATTCATCATCAGTTGCCTCAAGTCTTCCGTAGCGTATGTTTTCCATAACTGTACCGGTAAACAAGTTTACATCCTGTAAAACTACTCCCAGCGAGCGGCGAAGATCGAATTTCTTAATCTTGTTTATGTTTATTCCGTCATACTGAATCTTTCCGTCATCTATATCGTAAAACCTGTTTATAAGGTTTGTAATGGTAGTCTTTCCCGCTCCTGTAGCGCCTACAAGAGCAACTTTCTGTCCCGGTTCAGCGTATATTGTAATGTCATGGAGAACCAATTCATTATCGTTATATCCGAAATCCACTTCTTTAAGGTTAATCTTGCCCCTCATCGGAATCAGCTTATCACTGTCTTTCCATGCCCAATGGCCTGTTCTCTTTTCACACTCTGTCATGTTGCCTTCTGAATCTTCACAGACATTGACCAAAGTAACAGTCCCATGATCTTCTTCCGGCTTTTGGTCTAAAAGTTCAAAGATTCTTGAAGCGCCTGCCATTGCCATGATTACGGAATTCAACTGCTGTGAAACTTGAGCTATTGGATTAACAAAGTTTCTCGAAAGTGTCAGAAACGACGCTATAGTTCCAAGCGTCAATATTGGTTCGCCACCTAATGACAGATTATGAACTCCCGCAATTCCCATTGCGCCTCCTATTATAGCTATCAGCACATAAAGAACATATCCCATGCCCCCGGTAACAGGCATAAGTACATTTGCCAAAGTGTTGGCCATTGCAGTAGTTTCTCTAAGATTTTCATTTTTTTCTTTAAATCTCTCTTTTGCTTTTTCTTCGTAACAAAAAACTTTTACTACTTTCTGACCGTTGACCATTTCTTCGATATAGCCGTTTACATCGGCAATGCTGCTCTGCTGTTTCATAAAATATGTTCCGCTCTTACCTGCTATCGACTTAATTACAAACATAATCAATATTGTAAAGATTACAACAAGAACAGTCAGAACGATACTCAAATGAAGCATGGAAGCGAACACCGCAATCATAGACACAACAGATGCAAAAAGATTAGGCAAACTTTGTGAAATCATCTGCCGCAGAGTATCCGCATCATTGGTATAATGGCTCATTATGTCTCCGTGAGTTCTTGTATCAAAATATTTTATGGGAAGCGTCTGCATCTTCTCAAACATTTCATCTCGAATATCCTTTAATGTTTTCTGCGCCACAACTGCCATGGTTCTTGCATAAAAAAGTGATGCAAGGATTCCGGTCATGAATAGTACCGCCATAGACAATACTACATTTAAAAGTCCTCCAAAGTCAGGAGACGCCTCAAGCAGCAAAGGTCCTATATAATCATCTATAAGCGTCTGCAAAAACAATGATGAAGCCACTGATGCAAAGGAGCTTATCAGTATACATAAAGCTACTACAACAAGCCTTATTTTATATTCGCCCAAATATGAAAGCAGCCTTTTAATTGTTCCTTTTTTAAACTTCTTTCCTTTTCCCATAGCAACAAATCCATGTCCATGTCCGTGCCCATGGCCGTGGCCTCTTCCCGCAGAAATTGTTTGTTTTTCTTTATTACTCACCGAGACCACCTCCTTTGTTCTGTGATTCATATACTTCCTTGTAAATTTCACTTCTGTTAATAAGTTCCTCGTGGCTTCCCACATCCACTATTCTTCCATCATCAAGCACCACTATCAAATCGGCATCTTGTACAGAAGCTATTCTCTGAGCTATTATAATCTTAGTGGTATCCGGAATTTCTGTCCTAAAGGCTTTTCTAATGACAGCGTCGGTTTTAGTATCTACTGCACTGGTAGAGTCATCTAAAATCAATATTTTAGGTTTCTTAAGCAATGCTCTTGCAATGCAAAGCCTTTGCTTTTGTCCTCCTGAAACATTGGAACCACCCTGCTCAATATATGTTTCGTATCCGTCTTCAAAGCTTTCAACAAACTCATCAGCGCAAGCAAGTCTACAAGCATGACGAATTTCCTCATCCGTTGCATTCTCATTTCCCCAACGAAGATTTTCTGCTATAGTTCCGGAAAAGAGCGTGTTTTTTTGAAGAACTACAGCCACCTGATTTCTAAGACTCTCGATATGGTAGTTACGGACATCTGTCCCACCCACCTTGACTGTACCCTTTGTAACATCATAAAGTCTTGGAATAAGCTGTACAAGGCTGGACTTGGCAGAACCGGTTGCTCCGATAATTCCAACAGTCTGACCACTTTTAATACGTAGATTTATATCATTTAGCACTTCCTTATTCTTAGCCTTTCCGTAACTGAAATGCACGCCCTCAAAGTCTATGGAACCGTCTTTAACTTCAAAAATAGGATTTTCAGGGTCATGTATTGTCGGCTCTTCATCTAAGATTTCAACGATTCTTTTCCCGGAAGCTCTTGCCATGGTAAACATTACAAATATCATGGATATCATCATCAAGCTCATGAGAATCTGCATCGCATATGTAATCAAGCTTATCAGTTCTCCCGTAGAAAGTCCGATTGCCGCATCATTTCCGCTTGCAACTATAGCCCTTGCGCCAAACCATGCAATAAGCAGCATGGAAGAATACATACAAAACTGCATAAGCGGCATTGCAAAAGCCATTGTCTTTTCTGCCTTGGAAAAGTCAACATAGATTTCCTTTGATGATTTCTTGAATTTTTCCGCTTCAAATTCCTGCCTGTTAAATGATTTTACAACTCTTATACCATAAAGATTTTCTTGAACCACATTGTTTAACTTATCATACTTTTTAAATATTCTGTCAAACACCGGGTATGCAACTTTTATAAGAACAAAAAGTCCTATCCCCAATACAGGAAGAAGTGCAACATATACCAAAGAAAGCTTTGCATCTATGCGAAATGCTGCTATAAGTGCAAAAATTAACATTCCCGGCGCTCTTGTTGCAATCCTTGTGCACATTTGAAAAGCCATCTGTACATTGGTTACATCCGTTGTTAGTCTTGTAACTATACTTGCAGTCGAAAAATGGTCTATATTGGCAAAAGAAAACTCCTGTACACGGTTATACATAGCTTCTCTCAGATTTTTTGCAAACCCCGACGACGCCACAGATGCTGTTCTCCCCGCCGCTATTCCGAAAAATAACATCATAAGGGCAGCAATCAAAAGTGTAATTCCATATTTGACTATATCCGGCATCGAACCTCCGTCTATACCATTATCTATCAGTTCTGCCATAATTAAAGGAATCACAATTTCAAGGACTACTTCCATTAGTACAAGAATAGGTGTTATAATTGCCACTTTCTTGTATTCTTTTACATATCCTGCTAACTTTTTAATCATTTTCTAAACATTCCCCCTTTTTAAATCTAACTTTTCATGTTGTCATTCATGCGCTTCAGATAGCTGTGAAGCTGTGCAATTTCAATATCTGTAAATCCGGCGGTAAGTTTTTCTTCCATTCGTGTTCTGCTTTCGATAAGAAGATTTCGCATTTCTTCACCTTTATCGGTTATTGTCAGTTTTTTCAATCTTGCATCGCCTGCAACTGCTCCACGAGCAACAAGTCCCTTTGCCTCCATAAGCGAAAGAATCTTCGATGCGGTTGATCTTGTTATGCTGAAATATTCTTCCAAATCCTTTTGAAAAATATCTTTTTCTTTGTTTTCATGTAAATAAAACAGTATATAGCCGTTAGCTGCGGAAATTCTTATAAGCTCTGTAGATGCCTCGTTCTCCAACTCTCTTTTAATGAGATGATTCAATGAACCAAGTTGCCTGCCTATATCTTTTTTCTTCATCTTCTCACCTTTGTCATATTTTCATATAATCTGCAACGCAATCGTTTAAATATTGTCATATGTCAAACTGTTTGACATAGAACTTATTTTATCAAAAAAACCCTCCTCTCTCAAGGGGGGTTTTTTGTTGTTTTCATGAAACTTTATATTATTTTATTCGGCTTTAAATGTGAGACAACGCATTGCATTTAATATTGCAATTACCGAAACTCCCACATCGGCAAACACTGCGGACCATAGTCCCGCCAGCCCAAAAGCGCTTAAAACAAGCACCAAAGCTTTTACTCCAAGAGCAAATACGATATTTTCTTTTACGATTTTCATAGTCTTTCTTGAAAGTCGCATCATATCGGCTATTTTAGATGGCTTGTCTTCCATAATTACCATGTCTGCCGCCTCGATTGCCGCATCAGAACCCAATGCTCCCATGGCTATTCCCACATCTGCTCTTGCAAGGACAGGTGCATCGTTTATTCCATCTCCCACAAAGGCAATCTTCTTTTTAGCAGATATGTCTTCCATTATTTTTTCGACAATTGAAACTTTATCTGCCGGCATAAGTCCCGCATACACTTTGCTTATGCCTAACTTATCTGCCGCAGCTCTTCCTACTGCCTCACTGTCTCCTGTCAGCATAGCAGTCTTTACATTTTCTTGGTTAAGACTTTTAACCGCCTTATATGCATCGTCTTTTATCTTATCTGCCAAAAGTATACATCCGGCATACTGTCCGTCTACTGCCACATACACTTGTGTACCTAAGCTGTATTCCTTAAGATTCCCTGCAAAAGATGTCTTCTCTTCCATGAGCCTTTTATTTCCGGCAGCTATCTCATGACCGTTTATAGTTGCACAAATTCCTTTGCCTGTCAGTTCATAGGTTTCCGTTATAAGATTACGATTTATTTCTTTGCCGTATTCCTCTTTTAAAGAAACGGCTATAGGATGGTTGGAATCGCTTTCTGCCATTGCGGCATATTCAAGAACTTCATCTTTGTTGTAACCCTCCTCAGGCAGGATTTCTTCTACATGAAATACCCCTTCCGTCAAAGTACCTGTCTTGTCCATAACTACCCATTCTACCTTAGACATTGCTTCAAGATAGTTACTTCCTTTTATCAAAACTCCGGATTTTGATGCGCCTCCTATTCCTCCGAAAAAGCTTAGAGGCACTGAAATTACCAATGCACATGGACATGATACTACAAGAAAATTAAGAGCCCTGTATATCCAGTCACTCCACAAAGCACCCTCAATAATAACAGGCGGAATCACAGCTATCAATACTGCTGCTCCCACCACTACCGGAGTATAAATCAAAGCAAACCTGCTTATGAAACTTTCGGTTTTGGATTTTTTTGCGGCTGCATTCTCTACAAGGTCAAGAATTTTACTTACAGTAGACTCCCCAAAAGGCTTGGTTACTTCTACGGTAAGAACCCCTTTCAAATTAACGCACCCGCTTAGTATACTATCACCTTTTGTAACATCTTTAGGCAAGGATTCCCCTGTTAATGCCGCAGTATTTATGGATGAGCTTCCCTCAATTATATTTCCGTCCAATGGGATTTTTTCTCCGGGCTTTATTACTATTATATCCCCGGGCCTTACTTCTTCCGGTGATACTTCTTTTAACCCATCAAGAGTTTTAAGATTTGCTACATCAGGTCTTATATCCATCAGTGCCGATATGGATTTTCGTGATTTGCCCACCGCATAATCTTCAAAGGTCTCACCTATTTGATAAAACAGCATTACAGCTACCGCTTCCGGATATTCGCCTACAAAAAAAGCTCCTATGGAGGCCACAGACATAAGGAAGTTTTCGTCAAGCATTTGACCTCTGAATAAGCCTCTTATTGCTTTCCATACCACCCTGTACCCGACTACTGCATATGCCGCAACAAATGCGCCTAATTTGAGCTGCCATGGATAATCAGGCAAAAGAAGCGCAGCAATATATATAATCAGCCCTATGCCTATTCTTATCAAGCGTTTCTTCATATTTTGACTCCCTTATTAACCTCGAAAATTAAAGTTCTTTTATTTCTACATCAGGTTCTATCTTTCTTACAACCTTTTTGGCTTTCTTAACTATATCTTCTATCTTATCGTCCTCAGCTTCAAAGGTCAGTTTGGTAGTGAGAAAACTTACCGAAGCATTACTCACACCATCTATTGATGCTACTCCTCTTTCTATCTTGGCTGCACAGTTGGCACAGCAGAGTCCGTCAAGTAAATAAGTCTTTTTCATTTTGTTACCTCCGAAATACAATAAAACAATTGAACATTTTTTCAACTGTCTTAATTATAGTTGAACATTTGCTCAATTGTCAATGATTTTTTGAAAAATTTTTAAATTTATTTTTTGAGTGCCTACTCCTCATATTCATCGTTCTCGGAGGCCAACCTTCCAACATTGTTGTTTGAGCCCATAATCCACATGATATCTCCTTTTGATACAATCATATTGGTATTGGGCATTATTACAGAAAACCCTTTTCTTTGCAATCCTAAAACCATACAATTCCAATGGCTTCTGATACCACTGTTTTTTATGCTTTTTCCGGAGAACTTTTCCTGTCCTGTTATCTTTACGGCACAAACCGCCAAAGCTTTTTCTGTATCTGCATAACCACTGTCCATAAATTCTTTTAAAGTCCTCATTCTTCTGCATGGTTCAGAATCTATAAGCTTATAGAAGTTCATTATCGCAATTTTTTCGCCTATGACATATACTTTGTCACCGGACTGAGAGGCGGCTTATGCCGCCTCTTTCAGACTGTAGAC
>CAJMLH010000022.1 GCA_905214195.1 uncultured bacterium | reverse complement strand
GCAAAAGATTTATATGGTTTGCCGCACGGCGAAAGGAAGCGTTCATTGAATCGCTTTGGCTCAGTTTGGCGGCGGTATAATGAACGCAAAAGATTTATATGGTTTGCCGCACGGCGAAAGGAAGCGTTCATTGAATCGCTCTGGCCCAGTTTGGCGGCGGTATAATGAACGCAAAACAATCATTTGACAATGAAATGAGAGGTAATAAGGATATGAAACCTATATACAACAGGGTACTGCTGAAAATAAGCGGTGAGGCTTTGGCAGGTGAACAGCATTTTGGTATAGATGAGGCTATGACTCAGAAAGTTGCAAAAGAAGTAAAACAGATACATGACTTAGGAGTGCAGGTAGCCATAGTCGTTGGAGGCGGAAACTTCTGGAGAGGCAGAACCAGCAAGGATATGGACAGAGCAACAGCCGACTATATGGGTATGCTTGCTACAGTTATGAACTCCCTTGCTTTACAGGATGCATTTTTGGCGCTTGGAGTACCGACAAGAGTTCAGACTTCCATAGAGATGAGAGAAATCGCAGAGCCTTATGCCAGAAGAAAGGCTTTGAGCCAACTTGAACATGGCGATATAGTAATATTCGGAGCAGGCACAGGAAACCCATTCTTCTCTACAGATACAACGGCAGCTCTTCGTGCGGCAGAGATAGACTCAGAAGTAATACTTTTGGCTAAGAATGTGGACGCTGTTTACGACAAAGACCCGGCAGTATATCCGGACGCTCAAAAACTCAGCAGGTTGACGCATATGGAGGTTCTTGAAAAAGATTTAAAGGTAATGGATCTTACAGCAGCAACACTTTGCAGAGATAATCATATTAAGATACATGTATTTGCCATCGCAGAAGAAGGCAATGTTATGAAAGCCATTTTAGGAGAAAACATAGGAACAATTATAGAATAGGGAGGCCCAATATGGAAACTATCAAAAAAAATCTTGAAGAAAAGAGTAAAAAGAGCATCGCTGTTTTAAAAGAGGATTTAAATACCGTAAGAGCAGGAAGAGCTAATCCAGCTTTACTTGACAGAGTTATGGTGGATTACTACGGTTCACCTACACCACTTAAAAATCTTGCCAATGTTTCCGTACCGGATCCCAGAACTCTTTTAATCACTCCTTTTGATCCAAAGTCCATTGGAGAGATAGAAAAAGCAATCAATGTGGCAAATATCGGAATCAATCCGTCAAATGACGGAAAATGCGTAAGGCTCGTTATTCCTCAGGTTACAGAAGAAAGAAGAAAAGAACTCACCAAGACTGTCAAGAAAATGGGAGAGGACAGCAAGGTAGCAGTTAGAAATTTAAGAAGAGATGCCAACGACCACCTCAAGAAAAAGGAAAAAGACCATGAAATAACTGAGGATGAACTTAAGAAGGCTCTCGATGATATTCAGAAAGCTATAGAAAAGACTGTTAAAGAAATAGACACAATTATAGCCGGAAAAGAAAAAGAAATTTTAGAAGTATAATCAGGACTTACTCGTGTGGCTGCTACCATGGCAGCCACACTGCTTATAGAAAAGGATAAAATTCGTATTCACATTACTTACAGGAGAAGAAGATGACGGAAAATAAGCTTTTGCCGGAGCATGTTGCCGTAATAATGGACGGAAACGGAAGATGGGCTACAAAAAACAATGTGAGCAGGTTGAGCGGTCATAATGCCGGAATGCTTGCCATGAAAGAAATTATAAAGAAAGCAGATGTAATGGGCATAAAATACCTGACTGTATATGCTTTTTCCACTGAAAACTGGAAGCGTTCCGCCGAAGAGGTTGGAGGCATATTCGGGCTTCTTGTAAAATATGTGGCGAGTGAACTTAAAGAATTGAATGAAAACAATGTAAAGGTATCGGTACTTGGGGATTGCAGCAGAATACCAAAATCGGCACAGTCGAGTATAGATAAAGCCATAGAAACAACTAAAGACAACGATGGTCTAAGGTTTAATATAGCCCTTAATTACGGCAGCCGTCAAGAAATAGTGCGTGCAGCAAGAAAGCTAGCAGAGATGGCGGCGGCAGGAGAAATTAAAGCGGATGATATAGATGAGGAATATTTTGCAAAATACCTCTACACCGGTGATGAAAACGGCAATATACCGGATCCGGATTTAATTATCAGAACCAGCGGTGAAGAGCGTATTTCAAATTTTCTGCTTTGGCAGAGCGCCTACAGCGAGTTTGCATTCAGCGATTCTCTCTGGCCGGATTTTACTCCTGATGAATTTGAAGAAATAATAGAAGAATATACAAGAAGAAACCGCAGGTTTGGCGGTAGGTAAATTACCGGAGAAATTATACAAACAGGTAAATAATCAGTTAAAAGGAGACAGGGTATGAAGACGAGAATCATTTCGGCATGTGTTATGTTGCCGTTACTTGCATTTGTTTATCTCGGAGGATGGTTTATATGGGGAGCAGCTCTAATAGTGGCTGTAATAGGCGTACGAGAATTTTACAAAGGATTTGAAGCATCAGGAACAAAACCAAGTTATCCTATAGCATATGCGGCTATAGCAATTCTTTACGGTGCTAATGCTCTTGCGCCGGGAGACATGCGAATTACAATGATATGGCTGGTACTTACAGTCGCCGCAAGTATGGTGTATGGTTTTAATGTTGAAGAAAGAAAACTTGAAGATATGACGGCAACGCTCCTTGGAGTATTATATGTCGTATTCTTCTCGTATCACATAGTGCTGATAGATCAGTCACAACATCGAATATTGATATGGCTTGTATTCCTTGCTGCCTTTGGAACTGACATAATGGCATATTTTACAGGAATGGCAATAGGAAAACATAAGCTTTGCCCTCATTTGAGCCCTAAAAAAAGTATAGAGGGTGCAATCGGCGGAGTTGTGGGAAGCGTGGTATTCTGTGGACTTTTCGGTTATTTTGCTTTGCCTGAAGCCTTTGGAATGACACTTGTTATAGGATTTATAGGCAGCATTTTCGCACAGCTTGGTGACTTGTCTGCATCTGCTTTTAAAAGACAGATGGGTATTAAAGACTACGGACATTTGATACCGGGTCACGGAGGCGTTTTAGACAGGTTCGACAGTGTTCTTTTTACTGCGCCGATGGTATATTACTGCATACTTTTTATAAATGTCGGATAAAAGAAAACAGCCAAGGAAGAAACGGTGAATATAATGAAAAGGATATCACTTTTGGGAAGTACCGGGTCAATAGGAACTCAGTGCCTGGATATAATAAGAGAAAACAAAAATGAGTATAGCGTTGCAGCATTAACATGCGGCAGCAATTCGCAGCTTCTTTCAAAGCAGATAGAAGAGTTTAATCCGCTAATTGCGGTTACTGCGACGGAAAAGGATGCGGCAGATCTTGCAAAGAAGCATAAAAATGTTGAATTCTTTTGGGGAAGAAAAGGCCTTATAGAAGCTGCAAAAATCGAGTCTGATCTTGTAATGAATGCTCTTGTGGGTATGCGTGGAATGGAGCCTACTTATTACGCTATACAGGCAGGGCGCAGTATAGCCCTTGCTAACAAAGAAACACTTGTGGCAGGCGGAGAGATTATTATGTCGGCAGCTTCTGAAAAGGGAGTTTCCATACTCCCTGTTGACAGTGAGCACAGTGCTGTATTTCAAAGCCTTGAGGGAAATCAAAACAGAAAGATAAAGAAAATACTTCTGACTGCTTCAGGCGGTCCGTTCAGAGGATTTACCAAAGAACAGCTAAACAATGTGACATTGGAACAGGCTCTGAAACACCCCAACTGGAGTATGGGTAAAAAGATTACTATAGATTCTGCAAGCATGATGAACAAAGGTCTTGAAGTAATCGAGGCCAAGTGGCTGTTTGATGTGGATGTTAAGGATATAACCATACTAATTCATCCGCAAAGCATATTACATTCGGCAGTGGAATTTGAAGACGGAGCGGTTATCGGGCAGTTTGGCGTCGCAGATATGAGAATTCCGATAAGTTTTGCAATGGCATATCCGGAAAGAATGTATAATCCAAAAGCGGGTCTTGACTTTTTTGGACAGGCTTCAAAACTGACATTTGAAAAACCTGATCCCGAAGTTTTCCAATGTATCAGAATCGCTTATGAGGCATCAGAAGCAGGAGGGACATATCCTGCTGTAATGAATGCTGCAAATGAAGTCCTTGTAGAAATGTTTTTAAACGGAAAAATAAAATTTACCGATATTCCAAAAAACATACAAAGAATACTTGATTTACATAAACCTGCATATAATATTAAATTAGAAGATGTTTTGGAGGCGGATCAGAAAGCCCGTACAGAGGTACGGCGTATAGTTTCAGGCTGAAACAGACTGAGTGATTAGGGGGATTTATGACAACAGCGATACTTGCTATTTTATTATTTTGTATAATGATTTTTCCACATGAGTTGGGACATTTTATAGCTGCCAAAAGGATGGATGTAAAAGTCAATGAGTTTTCTTTCGGTATGGGTCCTGCAATATGGAAGAGACAGAAAGGTGAGACTCTTTACAGCATAAGGCTTTTTCCTATAGGCGGATTTTGTGCTATGGAGGGTGAAGACGAAGAATCGGAAGAGCCTCGAGCCTTTACAAATAAAAAACCATGGCAAAAGATTGTGATTCTTGCAGCCGGCTCTTTTATGAATGTAATCTGTGCTGTAATTATTATGATAATCGTAACAGGAATACTGGGATTTACGACGACTACTATTGACGAAGTGACAGCAGGCAGTCCTGCGGCTAAAGCAGGCATTGTGCAGGGCGACGAGATTGTGGAGATAAACGATAAAAAAGTAGAATCATGGGGTGATGTTTCACAGTATATAGGCGAAGCCGGAGAAAAGTCTGTAACTATAGAGGTAAGCCGTGACGGGAATGCCAAAACACTTGTTATGCAGCCTGAATATGATGACGCAGGCAGATATGTGGTTGGAATCAAATGTGCTATAAGTCATAGCCCACTTAGAGCTATTGCAGAGGGAAGCAAAGCAACATGGAATATGACTGTAGATATGTTTGATGTTCTCGGACAGCTGTTTACCGGCAAGTTGGGTACGGAAAACTTAAGCGGACCTGTCGGAATGGTGCAGATGGTAAGCGAAACAACGCAGTACGGATTTTGGTATTACGGATTTTTGACGGCGCTTATATGTATGAACTTGGCAATAATGAATATGCTGCCGTTTCCGGCCCTTGACGGAGGAAGAATAATCTTTGTGCTGTATACGGCGATAACAGGAAAACCGGTAAGCCAGAAGGTAGAAGGAACAATACATTTTGTAGGAATAATACTTCTGTTTGCACTTATGATATATGTTACCTTTAATGATATAACGAGGATTTTCGGATAGATAAAACGGAGGGAAAAATGGGTTTTAGACAAGTAAAGTGCGGAGATATTCCAATAGGAGGCGGGGCGGCTGTTTCTATTCAGTCCATGACAAATGTCGATTCAAGGGATGAAAAGGCACTTATTGAACAAATATCTCGTTTAAGGGATGCAGGATGTCAGATTATCAGAATCGCAGTGCCGGATACAGAAGCGGCAGAAGTGTTTGCTCGTGTCAAAAAACAGGTTAATACACCTTTGGTAGCAGATATTCACTTCGACTACAGGTTGGCTATTGCGGCTATAGATGCCGGAGCAGATAAGATAAGAATAAATCCCGGCAATATAGGTAGCACCGAAAGAATAAAAGCCGTTGTAGATAAAGCCAAAGAAAGGCAGATTCCCATCAGAGTGGGGGTTAATTCCGGTTCCCTTGAAAAAGATATATTGTTAAAATACGGTGGAGTTACAGCAGAAGGTCTGGCGGAAAGTGCAGTCAGGAACATAAAATATATAGAGGATATGGATTACGACAATCTGGTCGTTTCAATTAAATCGTCGGATGTCGTGATGAATTATAATGCACATAAACTTCTTGTAGAAGCAACGGATGTTCCAATACATATAGGTATAACAGAGGCCGGAACGCCGAAGCGGGGAAAGATTAAATCTGCGATAGGTCTTGGGGCATTGTTGCTGGAGGGAATAGGAGATACAATGAGAGTATCCTTGACTGCTGACCCTGTAGAAGAAGTAAAATTCGCATTAGAGATATTGAAAAGTCTCGGAATGAAGAAATCTTCCATAAACTTTGTTTCCTGCCCGACATGCGGCAGAACAAAAATAAATTTGCAGGCACTGGCAGAAGAGATAGAAGCAAAGCTAACTCCGCTGGAAGCTTTACTTGAGGCAAAAGGCAAGGATGGTCTTACTGTAGCAGTGATGGGATGTGCAGTTAACGGTCCGGGCGAAGCAAGAGAAGCAGACTTCGGTCTTGCCGGCGGCGACGGCAAAGGTCTGATATTTGCTAAAGGAGAGATTTTAAAGACTGTAGATGAAAAAGATCTAACAGATGAATTTTTGAATATAGTTGAGAATTATTGCAGGAGCTTGAAATAACCGACAATGAGAGAAATCATAAAAGATGTTTTAAGTAAATACCATGTGGGAGGCCTTTCTCAGGAAGAATTGAAGTACGACTTAAGAAGGGCATGCATAAAAAAAGAAGAAAGGGTTTTATCTTTAGATATGACCCTTAATTTTGTTATGCCTCTTGAAGCATGTCACGACATAAAGGATAGAATAGGACAAAAGTTGGGCGATATGGTAAGAGGAGTTGAAATAAATTTTTCATATGACCATATTTTGCTTTCAAAAGAAGAAATAATCGGACTTTTCATTCCACATATGATAGAAATAGTAAATGGCGGATATGGGGGAATTGCAAAGGCAATTCAAGAGGACAATTTCGTATGGAACGGAAAAAATTTAATCATATATGCTGTAGGGGACTTTACCGTTGAACTGCTTAATAAGCATGTGGCGAAGCAGTTTAAAAAACTTTTGAAGTCAGCCTTTGATATAGATGCGGAAGTTGTTTTTAAGAATGACGAGGATGTTTTCAAAAAAAGTGTACAGGCTTTTAGAGAAGTTGAAGATGAAGATATAAAGCGATCCCTTGAGGAATACAAGAAACATCTTAAAGTTAAGGCTGATAATGGGAAGTCTCAGAATTCTCAGAATTTTGAACAACCGGTTGCAAAAGGTCAGTGGAGCGGCAGAAGAAGAGAAAAAGAAGAGCCGGCAGAGGGCAACAGAATAATGGGAAAAGCTATAAATTCCGACGCTACCACAAGGCTCAGAGACATAGAACCGTCTCAGGGAGTAGTTATTGTAGAGGGTAGTATATTTAAAATATCTTATAAGCTTATAAAGAGCGGGAACTTTTTGATGACGCTGCTTTTGACTGACAATACAACTACCATATGCACAAAAGCTTTTATAACCGCCGCTAAGCAAGAGGAAATAAAAAGTCTGCTTTCCGAGGGTGATGCGATAAAGATAAGAGGCGAAGTTCAATGGGACACCTTTGAAAATCTTAATGTTATAATGATAAAAGATTTACAAAAAGGCGAAAAAGCAGAGGAAAGACAGGACACTTGGCCGGACGGAAAGCGTGTTGAACTTCATGCACATACGAAGATGAGTGCAATGGATGGTCTTAATGAACCTGCCGATATAGTGAATCAGGCAGCGGCATGGGGACAGCCGGCTGTTGCAATAACCGACCACGGTGTTGTTCAGGCCTTTCCCGACGCAGCAAAAGCCGCCAATAAACTCCGTGAAAAAGGTAAAGATATTAAAGTTATATATGGCATGGAGGGCTATGTCTTCGATGATGAGGGTCTCGTAGATAAAGACGGAAACATAGATTACAAAAAGAAACCTACCAATCATATAATTTTGCTTGCAGCTACTCAGGAGGGAATGAAAAATATTTATAAGTTGGTATCCTTTTCCCACTTGAATTATTTTTACAAGAGACCGAGACTTCCGAAATCTGTGATACAGGCCAACAGGAACGGTATAATTATAGGCTCGGCATGTGAAGCCGGGGAACTTTATCAAGCATTTTACAGGCAAAAATCTCATGAGGAAATTAAAAAAATAGCAGAGTTTTATGATTATTTTGAAATACAGCCTTTGATAAACAATAGATTCTTGACGGAGGACCGAACAGAGAGCGGCAGGTATCCTGACAGAAGACAGCTTAGTGTAGAAGACCTCAAAGATATAAACAGGCAGATAGTTAAGCTTGGAGATGAAATGGGAAAGCCGGTAGTAGCTACCACCGACGCCCACTATGACAGAGATACTTCAGCCATATACAGAAATATAATAATGGCAGGTCAGGGATTTAAAGATGCAGAAAACGGACAGGGACTTTATCTGAGAACTACCGATGAAATGATGGAAGAATTCTCTTATCTTGGTGAAGAACAGGCAAGAAAGGTGGTAATAGAAAATACCAATAAGATTGCCGATAAGGTGGATATATTGCTTCCGGTGCCTAAAGGAAAGTTCCCTCCTAAGATAGCAGGCGCTGAGGAGACATTAAGAAAAACATGTATGGAAAGGGCACACAGCATATACGGAGATCCACTTCCTGATGTTATTGGAGAGAGGCTTGAAAAAGAACTTAATTCCATAATTAACAACGGGTATGCAGTGATGTATGTTTCTGCCCAGATGCTTGTTAAGAAATCTCTTGAAGACGGCTATTTGGTTGGATCAAGAGGTTCGGTAGGTTCATCGCTGGCAGCTACTATGGCCGGCATAACGGAAGTAAACCCCCTTGACCCGCATTATATATGTCCTGAATGCAAATATCTTGAATTTGGAGATATGCAGCAATACGATTGCGGAATAGATATGCCGCCAAAGAAATGTCCCGTATGCGGAACTGAATTAAACAGAGATGGCTTTACTATTCCGTTTGCTACATTCCTTGGATTTGATGGAGACAAAGAACCCGATATAGACTTGAATTTTGCAGGTGAATATCAGCCTGTGGCTCATAAATATGTAGGCAAGATATTCGGTGAAAAAAATGTATTTAAGGCGGGAACGGTAGGCACCATTGCTGATAAAACTGCTTACGGTTATGTTAGAAAGTTTTATGATGAACAGGGTATTCCCATAAACAAGTATGAGGCTGATCGGCTTACGCAGCATTGTACAGGAATCAAAAGAACCACAGGACAGCATCCGGGAGGTATAGTTATAGTGCCTGACGACCATGAGATTTATGAATTCTGTCCTGTGCAGCATCCGGCTAACGATACAAAATCCGATATAATAACTACCCACTTTGATTATCATAAGATAGACGAAAATCTTCTGAAACTTGATATTTTAGGACACAATGTTCCTTCCATGATAAGACAGCTTCAGGATATGACAGGAGTTGACCCTTTGACAGTGCCTCTTACCGACAGAAAGGTTTTGAGCATATTCAACGGTATAGAAGCTCTTGATATTAAAGACCCTGAATATAAATTTAAACATGGTTCATATGCCATACCGGAATTCGGAACATCTTTTGTAAGACAGATGCTGGATGATACAAAACCGGATAAGTTTGCGGATCTTGTAAGAATATCCGGATTTTCCCATGGTACTGATGTTTGGCTCAACAATGCTCAAGATTACATAAGAGACGGTGTTGCCACAATGAGAGAAGTTATATCAACAAGAGACGACATTATGAACTACCTGATGCTCAAGGGCATAGAAAACAAGACATCGTTTCAGATTATGGAGGATGTAAGAAAAAACAGGCCATTGAAGCAGGAACAGCTTGATGTAATGAAAGAACATGGGGTTCCTCAGTGGTATATAGATTCATGTATTAAGATTCAATACATGTTCCCAAGAGCCCATGCCGTTGCCTATACTATGATGTCATTTAGAATGGCATGGTATAAAGTTTATTATCCGAGAGAATTTTATGCTACTTACTTCAGCAGTGTAGTCAGTGATTTTGATGCAGACACCATACTCAGAGGAAAGAATGCGATTCTTGAGAAAATGGAACTGATAAATGCCAAAGGACAGGAAGCTACGGCCAAGGAAAATAATGAATTGATAGTTTTAGAGGTGGCCTACGAAATGTATGCACGAGGATATGAGTTTAAAGATATGGTTCTTGGAGAATCGGAAGCAGGAAAATTCAAAATATCCGACGGAAAAGTGCTGCTGCCTTTTATGGCGCTCAGCGGAATGGGTGAAACTGCTGCAAAATCTCTGGTGGATGAATACAAAATTAAACCGTATGACACCATAGAGGAGATAATGAAGAGAGCTAAGATAAATAAAACATCGATAGAGGCTCTCAAGGCAAGAGGTGTTTTGAGGGGACTTCCGGAGACCGATCAATTGAGCTTTTTCTGATTTGAAATTTAACAAAAGGAGGTGGAGCCTTGGAGATAGAAATAAAGGATATAAGAAAAAAAGACTATAAAAAGGCTATCCGGTTCGCATTGGAGGGTATGAGCTGCGACTGGTATATAGATAATAAATGGGCATTGAATGCCTACGGGAAATACTTTTGGTACATGGAGCTGAACCGTGCCACGCAGATATTTGCGGCATATATAGAGGACGAATTTGTCGGAGTGTTATTGGCTGAGGTTGAGGGCGAAGAAAAGAAACGACAAAATTTTCTTCAACAGCTTTATGTAAGGCTTGTAAACCTGTTTCAGAAAGCTTTTCTTAAGGACGGAGAGGGAGTTTACAAAGAAACTACAGAAGAACAGAGAGCTCATTATTTGAAATCTCATAAGCCTGACGGAGAGATACTTTTTCTGGCAGCAGATCCCGAGTGCGGTGTGAAAGGCATAGGTACAGCTTTGCTTAAGGCGCTTGAGGAAAAAGAAAAAGGAAAAACCATGTACCTTTTTACAGACGACGGATGTACATATCAGTTTTATGAGCATAGAGGCTTTGATAGAGTTGAGGAAAAGGATATTGTAATGAAAATGCCCAAAGGGGATGTTCCTCTGAAATGTTTTATGTATAGCAAAGTATTATGAAGAATAATAATCAAAAAATATGAATAAGACTCTGCTGACTGCATACTTCAAAAAAGCAGACGGCAGAGTCTTATTTAAAGTAATAATCTTAAGGTATTATCAAGATTCATAAAGTTCTCTGAGCTTTTTTTCATCCTTAATCGTTACAGTGCCTCTTGAAAGGCTTACAAGGTCTTCACTTTGAAAATATTTTAGCATACGGCTTACGACTTCACGAGCGGTGCCAAGATGGTTTGCAATTTTTTCATGGGTTACTTTGAGGCAGAGAGTATCTTCAATGTTTGCCTCCTCAACGAGAAATTCCGCAAGGCGTTTATCAAAACTTTTCCACATAAGCTGCTCGATAAGCCACATAACTTCAGAAAATCTTCCGGCCATTATTTGATTTGTATAATTGGCCAGAGGGGCTGATGATTCTGTAAGCTGTTTATATATTTCTGTCGGTATTACAAATAATTCCGAATCTTTTTCTGCCTCAACGAAAATTTCAAATTGTATGTTCTGCATCATACATGATGCGGAAAACAAGCATATATCCATTTCAAACAGGCGGTAAAGGGTGATTTCTTTACCCTCATCCGAAAGTATGTATGCACGAAGTTGCCCTGAATTTACGAGAACAAGGCCGCTGCAGTCTGAAGAACCGTTGTGAATTACAGAGCCTTTTTTTACAGCTCTTTTCATGGCTGCGCCTGAAAGCATATCTTGTTGCTGTTTTGTAAGTTGATCCCACACCGGGAAAAAATCAAAAATCTGCATAATATAAACCTCTCTTTGATATTAGTATAAAAAAATTTCCAAGCAGATGTCAATCACTTTATTAAAATGCATTGTTTAGGGGTAAAATAAAAATATATATACAAAAGGAGAAACTGTTATGAGTATAATAGATATGAACAAAGAAACATTTGAAAAAAAGACAGCAGCGGCAGAAAAACCGCTTATGGTGGAGTTCTGGGCGCCATGGTGCGTATATTGTCGTAGAATATCTCCTGCGCTGGCAAAGATTGAAGAACAGTATGATGAAGTTTTGGAAATCGGTAAAGTAAATATAGACGACGAACCACAGATAGCAGAGAAAGAGAAGATAGAAGTAATTCCTACATTTGTTTTTTACAAGGGTGGGGAGGCTGTCGATTCTATAGTTGCACCGGATTCAAAAGCGAAATTAGAAGAATTTATAAATCATAACTTAAACAGGTAGGTGGACGGTATGGATAAAGTTTATGATGTAATAGTGCTTGGCGGCGGTCCGGGCGGATATACGGCTGCTTTATATGCAGTCAGAGCAGGGCTTAAGACACTTGTAATAGAAAAGCTTTCGGCAGGAGGACAGATGGCTCTTACTCCGCAGATAGACAATTATCCGGGATTTGAAGATGGTGTGGACGGCTTTTCCCTTGGAGAAAAAATGCAGGTTGCTGCCGAAAAGTTTGGAGCTGAAACAGAAATTGCAGAAGTAAATGAAGTTTTACTTGAGGGAAATAAAAAGACTGTAATAACCAGTGAGGGAACATTTACAGGAACGACTGTAATTATAGCAACAGGAGCTTCGCCAAGAGAGCTTGGTATTGACGGCGAAAAGGAACTGGTTGGAAGAGGAGTCAATTATTGTGCTGTTTGTGACGGTATGTTTTACAAGGACAAGACGGTAATTGTGGCAGGAGGAGGAAATACTGCGGCATCAGATGCACTTCTTCTTTCAAGAATATGCAAAAAAGTTATAGTTGTTCATAGAAGAGACGCTTTGCGTGCAACCAAGATATACCAAGAACAGCTTATGAAAGCTTCGAATGTTGAGTTCAGATGGAATTCGGTAGTAACGGAACTTGTCAGAGAAGAAAAACTCACAGGTGTAAAATTAAAAGATGTAAATACCGGAGAGGTTACATCAGAAAGCTGTGACGGGATATTTGTCAGCATAGGCAGAAAACCTTCAACTGAATTATTTGAAGGACAGGTTAATTTGGATGAAAGCGGTTATATAATCGCGGGAGAATCAACAGTTACCAATATAAATGGAGTGTTTGCCGTTGGAGATGTGAGAACCAAAGCGCTTAGACAAGTTGTTACTGCCGTTTCAGATGGTGCAGTAGCGGCTCATTATGCGGAAGAATATGTTGCCGCCATGCAGATTTAAAAGCCGGTAATGATTTAAAAGAAGCTTTCTTTTGCTTCCTTGTAAATAGGAGGTAAGGGAAAGCCTCTTTTTTATGTTTTCTTTCGCCGGTTTTAGACAAGATAGCCGGATAAACAACATAAAAAGACAAATTTTTTTGTTATAAATTTCCTCTTTAAAGTCCAACATCATATATATACCGCAAATGTTTACATTTTAGTAATGAAATACTTAGGTATAGGGAAGAATTAACTTAAAGAGCAGTTAAAAGGCTGTTAAGAGGGATTTTATGAAAAAGATTGTAAAAACGAAAAGAAAGATTTTTAAGCCGTATATTATGAAATTTATGCTTTCATTTATAATTATGATTTTAATAACTGCGGCAATTATTACACATACTCAGAATGTTTATGCAGCAGGTGTGAAAGAGAAAGCCGACAGCGAATTTCGACCCTTTGGCGATATTGTGCATATGGTGACAGATATAAGGGAGATGTTGGAGAAAATGCCCGGCAGAATCACAGAAAAGGAATTCAAATATTACGATGTTCCTATAAGTGATGATATACAGCTCAAGATTAAAGAGATATGCGACTCCTATAACATAGAAATGCCACTGATTTTAGCAATGATAAAGCATGAATCGGGGTTTGATTCAGGTGTATTGGGAGATGGGGAAGACAGTGTAGGCCTTATGCAGATACAACCCAAATGGCATTCATTCAGAATGGAAAAGCTAATGGTAACTGATTTAACCGACCCTGTACAGAATGTTCGTGTAGGCGCAGATTTGTTATCTGAACTTATAGAAAAAGGTAAAGGAATAGAATGGGCGCTTATGGCATATAACGGGGGAGAAAGAATGGCAGATCAAATGTATGAATCAGGAAAAACAAGTATTTACGCCCAAAAAGTGATGCAATATAAGGAAGAAATAAATAACAGACAGGAGGAATAAGAGTTGTCTAAAAGAAATGATCCTAAGCCTACCAACAAAGAGAAAGACCAAAGATACGGATTACCCGGTGAGGATAAGGGGTATACACAAGCGGAATGCAGAAAGTAAGGCGGCAGCTTAAATGATATGTATCCGGGGAGGCATGTCTCCTTGGGTACATATCAGTCAGCTGATATTTTTTATACAGTATAAGGCTTGTTAGTAAAGTTTTGGGAAGTCCTCCACATTTTGTTGGTTTACACATACGGAGCGAGTAGTTTATAGTATCTTTGCAATCCAATTATGGGAGGAAGAATATGAAAACAAAGAAAATCAGGAAAGTAATATTATTTATGATAGCCATAATGCTTTTTTCGACATCAGTTGTGATGGCATCGGAAAGTGCGGTGGCAAAACAGAAATTTTCAGCTGAAACTATAAAGATCCTTGAACTTGTCAATAGTCAAAGAACGAACCGTGGAATTCCAAAACTCAAGATAGATGAAAAACTTAACAGACTGGCTCAGATGAAAGCAGAGGACATGGCAGAAAATAAATATTTTTCACATAATTCACCTACATACGGTTCGGCATTTGATATGATGCAAGAATATAATTATTCATATAGGACTGCCGGTGAAAACATAGCCAAAGGACAGAAAACACCTCAAAGCGTTATGAGAGCATGGATGGGTTCGAACGGTCACAGAGCCAATATTTTGAAAGGCAGTTACAGCAAGTTGGGAGTCGGATATGTACTCAGCAAGTCGGGAACTCCGTATTGGGTTCAAATCTTTGCCGGATAGTTAGAAAGGAAGTGCGTTAAAAGACTGTTAAAATATAGAAATTACTTTTTTCTTCAAAAAAGTTTGACAAAAACTTCATAAGAATACAAAAAGTGCTTTTACTTTCATGGGGTTTATTATATAATTAAAGTAACAAGTTATTGTAAAACACTTAGGAGGGAAAAAATGAAAAAGTTTCTTTCATTATTGCTGATCTTTGCAATGGTATTCTCCTTGACTGCTTGCGGAGGCAAGGGTGAAGATGCAAAGACAGAAGGAAAAATCAATTATGATGACATAGCTGATACTATGGAGTCTGAAGACGGAAAGTATGAACTTGCTTTCGTAACAGACGTTGGTCAGCTGAGAGACGGTTCTTTCAACCAGTTTACATGGAATGGTGTAAAGGCTTACGCTTATAAGAACGACAAGTCCTATAAGTATTATCAGCCTGCAAACGGAAATCAGGCAACAGACGATGACAGATACAACGCAATGTCAGCTGCCGCAGAAGCAGGTGCGAAGATTGTTGTAGCAGCAGGTTTCATGCAGCAGAAAGCCCTTGAAAAGGCAGCAGCAGCTTATCCTGATGTAAAATTCATCTTTGTTGACGGAGCTATCGAAGGCGTTGACAACATCGCATCCGTTAGCTACAAAGAAGAACAGGCCGGATATCTGGCAGGTTATGCTGCAGCTATGGAAGGATTTGAAAAACTTGGATTCTCCGGCGGTGGCGGCGGAACAAACCCTGCTTGTATCAGATACGGATACGGATTTGTTCAGGGAGTTGAAGCAGGTGCAGCTGAAAAAGGCACTAATGTAGAAATGAGATACAGCTGGGAATACGGCGCAACATTCTCACCTTCACAGGACTTACAGGCTATGCTTAACGGTTGGTACGGCGAAGGTACAGAAGCAGTATTCATGTGCGGCGGAAGCATGTTCCAGTCAGGAACTGCTGCAGCAGGTGCAAACGATGCTTATGTAATAGGTGTTGACGTTGACCAGTCAGGTCAGTCCGATACAGTTATCACATCTGCTATGAAGGATCTGGCAGGTTCAACTATGGATGTTATTGACGGATTCTATAAGGATAAGTGGGCTGATTTCGGCGGCAAGGTTACTGTTTTCGGAGCTGCTGACGACAGAGTAGGAATCCCTACAGATACTTGGAAGCTTGAAAACTGGAAAGTAGAAGATTACGAAGCACTGTTTGAGAAAGTTAAGAGCGGAGAAATCGAAATCTCATCCAAGGAAGTTGCAGATCCAAGCACACTTGATTGGGAGCATATAACTTTCGTTAAATAGTTTGAGGCAGTACTAAACAAAAGTTTTAAAACTGACATAAAAAGGGGGAATTTCTTTTCCCCCTTTTTGTGAATTATAGGACAAGGAAAAAACTATGTCAGAATATATAATAGAAATGAACCACATAAGGAAAGAATTTCCCGGAATAGTGGCAAATGACGATATAACGCTTCAGCTTAAAAAAGGCGAGATACATGCGTTATTAGGTGAAAACGGTGCAGGAAAATCAACGCTTATGAGCGTTCTTTTTGGGCTTTATCAGCCGGAAGCCGGCACTATATTAAAAGACGGAAAAGAAGTAAAAATCAACAATCCAAACGATGCAACAGCCTTGGGAATAGGTATGGTACATCAGCATTTTAAACTGATTGATGTTTTTACTGTATTGGATAATATTGTTTTAGGTGCAGAAACTACAAAGATGGGCTTTTTACAGAAGAAAGAAGCCAGACAAAAGGTTCTTGAGCTGACTGAACAATACGGACTTAAGGTGGATGTTGACGCCAAGGTGGAGGATATTACAGTAGGTATGCAGCAGAGAGTTGAAATACTCAAAATGCTGTACAGAGATAATGAAATCCTTATATTTGACGAGCCTACAGCCGTTTTGACGCCTCAGGAAATTGATGAACTTATGCAAATAATGAAGGGATTCGCTGATGAAGGAAAGTCAATCCTGTTTATAACTCATAAATTAAATGAAATTATGGCTGTATCAGACAGGGTTACTGTTTTGCACAAAGGAAAGTGTATAGGAACAGTAAATACTAAAGATGTAACTAAAGAAGAGCTGTCTACCATGATGGTTGGCAGACCGGTACAGCTGAAAGTAAATAAGGCGGAAGCAAAGCCGTCGGATGTAGTACTATCTGTAAAGGGACTTAGCGTTCCTTCCAAAATACACAAAAATGACGCTGTTAAGAATGTGTCTTTTGATGTGAGAAAGGGAGAAATTGTCTGCATTGCAGGTATAGACGGCAATGGACAGACAGAACTTATACAGGGAATAACAGGACTTGAAAATGCTTCAGCAGGCCATATAGAACTTTGCGGAAAGGACATATCCGGTGCAAGTATAAGAAAAAGGTGCATGGCCGGTATGAGCCATATTCCTGAGGATAGACATAAACATGGTCTCGTTTTAGCTTATACTCTTGAAGAAAATCTTGTATTGCAGAAGTTCCGGGAAAAAAGATTCCAGAATCACGGATTTATAAAATTCGGTGAAGTAAGAAAATATGCCGATCAGCTTATAGAAGATTATGATATTCGTTCGGGACAAGGCCCTATAACGGTTACAAGAAGTATGTCAGGCGGTAATCAGCAGAAAGCTATCATTGCGAGAGAGCTTGACAGAAACGAGCCGCTTATAATAGCCGTACAGCCTACGAGAGGTCTTGATGTCGGAGCTATTGAGCATATTCACCGCCAGTTAGTGTCAGAAAGAGATAAGGATAAGGCTGTTTTGCTTGTTTCACTGGAATTGGATGAAGTAATGAGCCTTGCAGATAGAATCCTTGTAATGTATGAGGGTGAAATAGTGGGAGAACTTGACCCTAAGAAGACCAATCCGCAGGAGCTGGGACTTTATATGTCGGGAGCTAAGCGTGACGATAGGGAGGTGAAGTAATTTATGTATAAAATAGATCCTAAGACAGGAAAGCAGAAATTTTATGCAAAAGACGGAAGCAAAAGCGTAATATCCGCCATTATTTCAATTCTTATCGGAATGTTGGTTGGAACGGTTATAATAGTTATAGTAGGCTTAACAAGTGCAGAAATAACAGGCAAGGGAATTGTGGAAGGAATCAAGCTTGTATTCTTCGGTGTGTTCAGTACAGGAAGAGACAGCGGAGATTTATCATTTGGTTTTAACCCTGTTAATATGGGAAATCTGCTTTTCAGAGCTACGCCTTTGATTATGACAGGACTTTCTGTAGCGGTTGCTTTCAAGACAGGTTTGTTCAATATAGGAGCGCCCGGACAGTATCTGATGGGAACTACGGCAACTCTGTATGTTGCACTGACAATTCCTACCGATACGGTGCCTGCATGGATTGTATGGATATTGGCATTTTTGGCGGGAATAATCGCAGGAGCCATCTGGGGTTCAATACCGGGAATACTTAAAGCTTATCTTAATATAAATGAAGTAATCACATGTATAATGACCAACTGGATTGCGGCAAATCTTGTAACATGGTTCTTCGATGTAAGGGATACGCTCAAAAATAGTGCGGAGGGTGGCAAGATAGGATATATTCGCCCTACTGCTTCAAACGGAGTGGAGACTTTCGACTTGGGACTGGACAAGTTATTCCCGGGCTCACAAGTGAACGGAGGAATTATAATAGCCGTAATTATAGCTGTGGTTATGTATATTATTATGTCAAAGACTACTTTCGGATATCAGCTGAAAGCTTGCGGAAGCAATCGTCATGCAGCAAAATATGCCGGAATAAACGATAAACTTAATATAATATATTCAATGGCAATAGCAGGAGCACTTTCGGCAGCCGGTGCATCGCTGTATTATCTGTCAGGAAACACTGAATTCTTCTGGACAACATATCAGGCTCTTCCGGCAGAGGGCTTTAACGGAATACCGGTAGCTTTATTGGCATCCAATCATCCGGTTGCAGTAGTGTTTACAGGTTGCTTCATGTCCATGCTTAACATTGCCGGTATGCAGCTTAAAACTTTGACTGCTTATAATGAATATATTACAGATATTATAATTGCTTCTATAGTATACTTAAGTGCATTTGCGATGATAATAAAGGTGTTCCTCAACAACAGAAAGAAGAAAAAGGAAGCATCCGAGGAAGGGGGAAATAAGTAATGGTATTTTTGATTCAACAGACTATGCTTTATGCGATTCCTCTGATGATAGTAGCTTTGGCAGGTATATTTGCTGAGCGAAGCGGCGTCATCAATCTGGCTTTAGAAGGTATAATGATTTTCGGAGCATTTATGGGTGTTCTTTTTGTAAGACTTATGCAAGAGGGAAATGTTTTTCAGCAGGAACAGGGGCAGATTCTTATGCTTCTTGCCTTGCTGTTTGCAGCCGTTTGCGGTGCAATATTTTCACTGTTGCTTTCGTTTTCGGCAATTAACCTTAAGGCTGACCAGACTATAGGCGGTACGGCATTGAATATGCTTGCACCTGCGTTAGTTCTGTTCTTTATCAATCTTATAGCACAGCAGAATGTTCTTGGAATGGCTCAGGGAGACGCTTCCGGATGGTTTATGATAAAGCCGAGCACTTTCGGTCTTGAAAGAGACCATGATTTCGGATTTATAGGAAATCTTCTTATAAATAAGGTTTATTTAACAACATATATATGCCTTGCTATTTTTATAGTACTGTCAATAATCCTTTATAAGACAAAATTCGGTTTGAGATTGCGTTCATGCGGAGAAAATCCTCAGGCGGCCGACTCGTTGGGAATCAATGTATATAAAATGAGATATGCAGGTGTTACAATTTCAGGAGCGCTTGCAGGTATCGGAGGATTTACTTATGCTTTGACTACTGCAAATTGTTCATCAACAGGTGAAGTTGCAGGATATGGATTTTTAGCTTTAGCTGTAATGATATTTGGTAACTGGACTCCTTTGAATGTTGCTCTTGGCGGAATTCTTTTCGGATTGTTCAAGTGTATAGCTGCAACATATTCAAGTCTTGACATCAATGGAGACGGAGTATATATGCTGTCAGAGATAGGAATAAGTCCGTATGTGTACAGACTGCTTCCTTATCTGATAACTCTTATAGTGTTGGCATTTACATCTAAAAAATCGAGAGTTCCTAAAGCGGAGGGAATACCTTACGACAAGGGACAAAGATAAGGTAACGGAGAGTGCGGATAAGACCGCACTCTTTTTCTGAAATTTAAGCTTAAGGGAGAGAAAGCATAAACATGTTTTTACCTATAACGAAAGAAGAAATGTTAAAAAGAGGATGGCAGCAGGCAGACTTTGTTCTTGTAACAGGTGACGCTTATGTTGATCATCATTCCTTTGGTACAGCTATAATCGGCAGACTTTTGGAAAGTAAGGGGTACAGAGTTGCTATCCTTTCAAGACCGGATTATAAATCAGCAGATGATTTTAAACGCTTCGGAAAGCCACGACTTGGGTTCTTGATAAACAGCGGCGTTGTGGATTCAATGGTCAATAATTACTCTGTGTTTAAACATAGAAGAAAAAAGGATGAATATGCACCGGCAGGAGAAGCCGGAGCAAGGCCCGACAGAGCTGTAATAGTATATGCCAACAGGGCAAGAGAAGCATACAAAGATGTACCGGTAATCATAGGAGGTATAGAGGCAAGTTTAAGACGATTAGGGCATTATGACTATTGGAGTGATAAAGTCAGAAGGTCAATTCTCCTCGACTCAAAGGCAGATCTCCTGATATACGGCATGGGCGAGAGGGCTATTATAGAAATAGCAGACGCACTAAACAACGGCGCTGAAATAAGTGATATTAGGAACATAAGAGGCACATGCTGCAAGACAAAGACAGATCCCGGCGGCAATTTTATTCGTTTGCCTGATTATGATGATATAAGCAAAAACAAAAGAGCATATGCCGAGAGTTTTGCAATACAATTTAAAAATAATGATTCATTATCTGCTAAGGGTCTTGTTGAAAGATATACCGATACTGTGTGGATTGTACAAAATCCGCCTCAGCCGCCTTTAGAGCCGGAAGAACTTGATAAAATATACGAACTTCCTTTTGAAAATGAAGAGCATCCTATATATAAGGATATGGGAGGAATTCCGGGATTCAGGGAAGTTAAGTTCAGCATAGTGAGTTCGAGAGGATGCTTTGGGGGCTGCAGCTTTTGTGCGCTGACTTATCATCAGGGCAGGCAGGTCAGAGGAAGAACGAAAGATTCCCTAATAAGAGAAGCCAGGAAATTGACGGAAAAGAAAGATTTTAAGGGATATATACATGATGTGGGAGGTCCAACTGCAAACTTCAGAGGACCTGCTTGCAAAAAACAGACTGTTAATGGTGTATGTACAGATAAGGATTGCTTGTTTCCGGGCGTATGTAAAGCTATAAAGGCAGACCACAGTGAATACTTTGATATCTTACGAACCATGCGAAAGATAGATAAGATTAAAAAGGTATTTATTCGATCAGGCATTAGGTATGACTATCTTCTTGCAGATACTAACTGCGACAAGTTTATGGAAGAACTATGCAGATATCATGTCAGCGGCACATTGAAAGTAGCACCGGAGCATATTTCGGACAATGTATTAAGATATATGCATAAACCGTCAAAGAAAGTTTTTATTGATTTTACTACAAAATATAAAGAGATTAATAAAAGACTTGGATTGAAACAATACTTGATACCTTATCTTATTTCAAGTCATCCCGGAAGCACTCTTGAAGATGCTGTAGAGTTGGCACTTTTCTTAAAAGAGTATGGCTTTGTTCCCGATCAAGTGCAGGATTTTTATCCTACACCCGGTACTTTGGCAACATGTATGTATTATACAGAAATGGACCCTCTGACTATGCAGCCTGTATATGTGGCCAAAACTATAGAAGAAAAGAAGATGCAGAGAGCGTTGATTCATTTTCATAAGAAAGAAAACAGAACGACAGTTGAAGCAGCATTAAAAAAGGTTGGCAGAGCAGACCTTATTCCGGTGTTTTTTTCACAAAAATATCACACAAAGAAGCGTAAATAGTATATAATAACAAATGACTTAGTATTACATACTAAGTGCGTAAGACTTAAATTAAAGGAGAACATGTTGTTATGGAAAAAATAGCATCCTATGTTAACAGGGGCAAAACTATAAAAGAGATGATTTATAATGCAGCCGGAGAGTTTCCTGACAGATATGCATTTCGTTTTAAAAAAGGCGGAGTGATTCAAGGAAGAACTTTTTCGGAGCTTGTAGGTGAAATAGAGGCTTTTGGTATAGGTATTTGCAAGAGAGGCTATGATAATTGCCGCATAGGTATAATAGGAGAAAATTCCTATCCTTGGTTTTTGACATTTTTATCTGCGGTATGCGGCGGAAATACGGCCGTGCCTTTTGACAAGGGACTTACTGAAATTGAATTGGAAACATGTGTGGCAAGAAGCGGAATAAAAGTTTTGTTTTATGATGAAAAATTCCAAAATGTTGTAGACCATATAAAACCGATTCATGGAGATAAGGTTGATTTTATAAGCATTTGCGGAGAAAACAGCCTTTTGGATACAATAATAGGCGAGGGAAAGAAAGCCATTGAAGCAGGAGAAAAATGTTACACAGACAGAGCAGTGGAAAAAGAAGCGATAGCCGTATTTCTTTTCACATCCGGAACTACAAGCGATTCTAAGATAGTAATATTGAGTCACGATAATATTGCATCTAATATAAGAGATATGCTGGAAATGGAGATATTTTATCCTACAGATGTTAATATGGCATTCCTGCCGTTTCATCATAGCTTTGGTCTTGTGGGATGTCTGGTATTTTTATCTTCCGGTGCGGATAATGTATTTTGTGACGGACTTAAATATGTACAGAAAAACTTTACAGAATATGGTGTAAGTGTATTTGTAGGTGTTCCGCTTATCGTAGAAAACCTTTATAACAAGGTTATGAAGCAGATAGAAAAGCAAGGCAAGACAAAGACTGTAAATACAGGCCTTAAGATTTCAAATTTCTTGAGAAAGATAGGAATAGATAAAAGAAGAAAAATCTTCGGTGAAATCATAGATAAATTGGGAGGAAGCCTGAGACTCATAATAAGCGGTGCGGCTGCTTTGGATCCTGCCGTATCAGCAGGTCTTAATAATTTCGGAATAGATACGATACAAGGATACGGACTTACTGAAACATCACCTGTATTGACAGCTGAGAGACCTTGGGCAATTTCATCGGGTTCAGTAGGTACTCCTATGAATTCGGTTAAAGTTCGCATTGAAGAAAAAGATGAAAACGGAATCGGAGAAATAGTGGTATCGGGACCTAATATTATGCAAGGATATTATAATCAGCCTGAAGAAACAGCTAAAGCAATAGTTGACGGATGGTTCCACACAGGTGACTTGGGCAGAATAGATGACAAAGGAAACCTTATTATTACCGGAAGAAAAAAGAATGTAATAGTTCTTAAAAACGGTAAGAATATTTTTCCGGAAGAAATAGAAGAACTTATACTTAAACTGCCATATGTGACAGAGTGTATGATGTTCACAAGAGAAAAGCATAATGAATTGGTTTTATGGTGTGAAATCGTATATGATACGGAAACTTACGGAAAAGGTGAGGCAGCTGAAAAGCAGATTGCAGAAAAATTCACCGCCGATTTGTCTGCTGTCAATGATATATTGCCTCAATATAAACACATAAATCATTTTATCGTAAGCGATGAGCCGATGATAAAGACAACTACACAGAAAGTAAAGAGAAGAGCTGAAACGGAAAAAATATATAAACACTGGAATGAAGAAAAGTGTTATAATACTGTCATAAAATAATAATTCATAAAAGGTGCGGATTTATGGGCTTTATAGAAAGATTTACAGAAATACTTGACGATAGCAGATTGATGAGCGAAAGGGCAAAAGTGGGAAATTTTGAGATTTCCGAGGAAATAAACTGTGCCGATTTTGCCAATGCTCCTGAGCTTGAAGAGAATGATACAAATATAATGGCATTTGGCGATAATGCTGCTTTTATGAAGTATCTGATTAACAAAAAGGGTATGTCCGGTAAAATAAATCTTATATATATAGATCCGCCTTTTTTCAGCAAAGCGGCATATGACGCAGTAATAAACCTTAAATCACCTGACGGTAAGGAAAAATGTTCGGCAAAGTATTTTGCTTATGATGACATATGGCAGGGAGATATGGCTGAATATCTTAAAATGCTGTGCAGCAGGTTGTTTTTAATGAAAGAGTTACTGACAGAAGACGGTACTATCTGGGTACATTTGGATTGGCATGTGGTTCATTATGTCAAAGTTTTTATGGATGAAATTTTTGGTGAGGATAATTTCATAAATGAAATAATATGGCATTATAAATCAGGCGGTTCAGGTAAACGACATTTTTCGAGAAAACATGACACGATTCTTGTTTATTCAAAGAGCAAAAAATATTACTTTTCTCCTGACAAGGAAAAATCGTATAACAGAGGTTTTAAACCTTATAGGTTTAAAGGGGTAAAGGAATATAAGGATGAATTGGGATGGTATACCATGGTTACTATGAAAGATGTATGGAATGTTGACATGGTTGGAAGAACTTCCTCAGAAAGGACAGGGTATGCAACTCAAAAACCTGAGGCGCTGATAGAACGCATAATTTCAGGAGCTACTAAAGAGGGTGATATTTGTGCCGATTTCTTTTGTGGGTCGGGAACTCTCGCAGCAACGGCAGACAGAATGGGAAGAAAATGGATAAGCTGCGACGGAAGTCCGCTTGCTGTGTCAGCTTCTCTTAAGAGGGTGCAAGGAGATAATGTGCCTATAAGAGTTTTTGAAAATACAGATAATGAAAAAATTCGCCACTTGGGACATGCAGTGATTGAAACTAAAAGGTGTGAAGTGGCAGGCTCCGACAAGGAGTTAATAAAAATTATTCTTAAAGATTATTCTATAGATAAAATCCCTGAAAAAGTAGATAAAAAGGGCAGGGAATCTCTTAAATCTATGTATGAGTCCTATCCTTTGCAGTTTATAGAATATTGGAGCGTGGATTTTTGTTATGATGGGAAAATTTTCAGACCTGAACAAATATTTTCTAAAGAAAAGGGAATTTTAAAGACTACTTGTGAAAAATTGCTTCCTGTGGGATATACCGGAAACATATGTGTAAAAACCGTAGATATATTCGGAAATTATACAGTAAATATAATAAAGTGACAGGTTAGTTAGCTTTTAAAATTTCAAATACAATAAAATACTAAAAACAGACATTTAAATATCAAAATTTTCATTAAAAAACAGAATTTGTAGCATATAAAGCCTCGATATATTATCATTATGATAAGATGAAATATAAACGAGGCTTTTATATTATAAAATAATGATATATTAGGTAGATATATTTAATTTGATTTGAATATTATCATATCTTCGCCTATAACAACTATGGAACTCCATGGCAGATGTATTTCATCTTTGAACCTGCCGCCCAGTCCGCCGTCAAGATTTGGAATAAGCAGTGATTTTATAATACCTGTTTGTTCATCAAAAATCATTTCGGCATCCCAAAGTTTTCCGTGCATACTGCCCTTGACAATGTCAACTATTTCTTTATCACCGATTTCGCTTAGCAGCATAAATAATGTCTCCTTTGCTAATAATAAGTGTATTATATTCTACTTGGAAAGGATGTTAATTATGAGCAAAGGAAAAGAAAAGGACAAGGATGAGGCGAATATCGACGCATCCGATGTAATCAAAGAACTGGGAATATTAAGCAGCGGAAGCGGCTTTAAAAGCGATATTCAATATATAAACATAATTGGAAGCATAGAAGGTCATACAGTGCTGCCTCAAGACAACAAGTCAACTAAGTATGAGCACCTTATCCCTGAATTTATAGCAGTCGAAGAAAATCCCGAAATTAAAGGACTCTTGCTGGTGCTTAATACTGTAGGAGGAGATGTAGAGGCAGGTCTTGCTTTATCAGAACTGGTTGCGGGGATTTCAAAGCCTACGGTTTCATTAGTCATAGGGGGTGGGCACAGCATAGGAATTCCGCTTGCAGTATCGGCAGATTATTCTTTCGTTGCAAAATCTGCAACTATGACTTTGCATCCTATAAGAACCAGCGGAACACTTATAACAGCAGAGGCGACATTTGAATATATGAAAAAGACTCAGGAAAGAGTCGTTGATTTTATAGTTGAACATTCCAATGCCAAAAAGGAAGAAATAGAAGCCAAAATGAATTGTACAGATAATATGTCAAACGATGTCGGTACTCTTCTTTTCGGACCTGAAACAGTGGAAATGGGATTGATGGATGAAATAGGGACATTGGCGTCGGCACTTAAAAAATTAAGGAGCATGATAAAGTAAAACAGGCAAAGGGAAACAGAGAAAGGAGCTTATGAGAACGCTTTTTGCATCTGTTTTTATGAAAAACAAGGAATATGAAAGAGCTTTGATGGTAGGAATTTGCAGAGAATATACCGGGATAAAGCTGTATGCCGTTTCAGAGCCGGAAGAAGCGGCCCTTAGCGGAATAAACGGTATATTGCTTACCGACGCCGACATTTACGGCTCACTTGTTTTGAAAAAAGAGGATATAAAAGGGCTGCCTATTCGAGAAACAGTAAGAAAAATAGCATCGTTATATTTTGATATGACAGGTGAAATTTTTGCCGTAGCCGGAGAAGATACTCCTACTGTGTTGGAGTTTTATTCTCGATTTGGCGGCAGTGGTGTTACTTCGATAGCAGTTACTACAGCGAGGCTGCTTGCCGCCTCATCGGAAAGAAGGGTGATATACCTTAACCTGCGCAGGTATGATGATTATGAATTTTATGTGGATGTTGACTTTAGGGGCTTATCATCCAAACGAAAATTCATATATAAGATTAAAAAAACATCAGGTACGATTCTTATAGATGAATTTATAAGAGAAGATAAATGGAGAGTAGGATATTTTTGCCCGCAGAAAGGGGGAAACAGCTTTGAGTATGAATGTGATGCTGACATAATAATTGATTATCTTATTAAATATAAAGATATATCATATATTGTGGTTGATTCTTATGAAGCATGCTGTGACGGCGGTATACAAGTAGAGGTGATAAACAGCAAAGATTTGAGAAATAGAAATGAAGAAAAAAAGGGGTTATCAATATATAATTTTTCGGATGATGTAGGCGAAGAATTTCATGTTCCGGAAGATAATGAAAGTTTTCGGATTAAAGGTGATACCATAGATATATCTATGACCGGAAAATTCATATCATCTATAGAAGAGATAGTAAAATATCTTAAGGAGAAAAAGGATATTTGACAGAAGAAATTCTTGTCGGTAATTGTCGAACAAAAACAGTTGCAATTCATTTGCAGCTGTTTTATTATATAAACGAAATGGAAAATAATTACATAAAAAGAGAAAATGTGGAATATAAAATTTTAAAAGATAAGGTTATAAGTGCAGCTCGAAAGGAAATCACCTCTAACACAGAAATGAATGATTCCAAAGCTATGGAGATAATTTCGGATTTGGCATTTACTTTTCCGGAAAGCGAATCTGTACCGATAAGTGATATGGAGACTCTCATATACAGCATATTTTTACGAATTAGAAAAAATATGAGCATATTGACTCCGCTTATAGAAGATGAGGATGTTACAGAGATTATGGTAAACAATCATAAAGAGATATTCTTTGAAAAGTACGGCAATATGAATAGATATAATATGACTTTTGACTCTGATGAGGAATTAGAAGAAATAATGCAGAATGTGGCGGCGCAAGTGCATAGAGAAATAAATGAATTAAATCCTATTGTGGATGCGAGACTGACTGACGGTTCACGAGTAAACGGAGTGTATAAGAATATAGCGATAAATGGGCCTACTATGACAATAAGAAAGTTTTCACGGCAATATATGAAGATGGAGGATTTGATAAATAACGGAACTTTAACAGATGAAGCAGCCGAGCTTCTTAGATATTTTGTAAAAAGAAAATACAATATATTTGTCAGCGGCGGAACATCTTCCGGAAAGACGACACTGCTTAACGCTCTTGGAGAGTTTATAGGAAAGGATGAACGAATTATTGTAATCGAGGACTCAGCAGAATTACAGTTGAATTATATAGATAACATTGTTCAGATGGAGTGCAGACAGGCAAACTCATCGGGGAAAGGCAAGGTAAATATGTCTGAATTGATAAAAGCGAGTTTGAGAATGCGTCCGGACAGGATAATTGTAGGGGAAGTTCGAGGTAAGGAGGTTCTTGACATGATTCAGGCTATGAATACAGGACATTCGGGAAGTATGAGCACCGGACATGGTAATTCAATAGACGGAATGCTTAAGAGACTTGAAACAATGTATCTTATGGCAGTATCTATGGATATAGAAGCTATAAGAGCACAAATAGCCGAGGCAATAGACATTATGGTACATATAGAGCGACGGGGCAAAAAAAGACAAATAGTAGAGATAAGCAAACTTAACGGCTATGATAGAGGAAAATTCAGAATCTGTCGTATTATGTACATGAAAAATGAAAGGCTTATTGCAGTTGATAATGCAGAAAAGTATATAAATGATGTGAGAGAAAAAGATGGATTACAGAACATGGAACTTGACAGTTTATGAAAAAATTATTTTTCGCTTGTCTGTTGTAGTTGTGGGGATTGGAGTAGGCTGGATATTTTATGGCAATGTACTGCCCGGTATTGTGATAGGAATAATACTGACGGCTTCGGAAAAGAAATATAAAGAATTTCTTATTACGAAGAGAAAGGAACAGCTTCTTGCACAGTTTAAGGATTTGCTTTACTCTCTGTCGTCGGCAGTTTCAACGGGCAGAAGTCTCGGTCAGGCGATAGAAGAATCTATAAAGTTCTGGGAGGGGACTTATGACGAAAGTGATTATATTATTAAAGAACTTATGTTGATGAGCAAAAAAATGAGGGAAAGCAACATTTCCGACATAGATGCGTTTAAAGATTTTGCGGAACGCAGCGATCTTGATGACATCAGAGATTTTATGACAGTGTGCAAGACTTGTAAATCTACAGGGGCTGATTTTGCAGCCGCCATAGATAAGGGCAGTGAAATAATAGAAAACAAAATTGATATAGAAAGAGAATTGAAAAGCATTACGGCACAGAAGCGGTTTGAGGGTAAAATAGTTGCATTGGCGCCTATAGTAATAATATTGGCTATAAAGTTGATGTCACCGTCGTACATGATGCCTCTGTATGATACAGGAATCGGAAAAATCATTTCAACCATATCCCTTGTACTTACGGCATCAGGGTTTATTGCAATAGAAAGGGTGAACAGAATTGAAATATAAGGAAAAAAAGATTGAAGAAAAAAGACGCAGCGATATCATGTATGCATTACCGTCTTTTATAAATCAGTTGCTGTTGTTATTGAGCAGCGGAATGGTTTTGCAGGAAGCTATGATATACATTGCTGTTAATTACAAAAATATGGATGTTAAGCACTACAATGTTTTTATAATATCATATATTAAAATATATGATGATTTTCTTGAGACCGGAGAAAGTATATTGAAAGGATTTTACAGATTTGGAAAAGACAGTAGAGTAAAAGAACTTTCAAGAGTTGCGGGGATAATTGCAGACAGCGGGCAAAGAGGAGTAGAGTTGTGGGACAAGCTTGCTGATGAGGGAGAAAATCTATGGGCTGAGAGGAAGCGCATAGCTTTGGAAAAGATAAGACTGTCAGAAAGCAAGATGAGTTTTCCGCTGGGATTATTGCTCATAGCCTTAATACTTATAACGGCAGCACCTGCCATGTTGCAGATGTATATAAATTAAAGGAGGTAAAATATGAGATTTAAACAGGTTTTATTGTCTTTGAACAATAAGAGGGGGATGGAAATGGTACAAGTGGCGATTCTTGTGGCTATAGCAGTAACTTTGGGACTTATATTTAAGTCTGAGATAACGGAATTTGTAAATGACACTTTCGGAAGTCTTAACAAGAGCAAGTTTTAAGAAGCGATTACCGGATAAAAGGGGCAGTATATATGTGGAAGCATCTATGGTGATACCTATGACTTGTATGATAATAATGGGGATGATTGGCTTAATAATGACTTTTCATGGCCATGTGTATAAGCAGGCAAAGTCTCATATTGAAACGGTATTCGGTTGGGAATGCAGCAAACAGATAGAGGTCATAAGGCGATATGACAGATTTATTGACTGGATTTAAAAATAAGAGAGGTTCTTTTGCCGTCTTTACAGTCATGATATTTGTATCAATGATTGTACTTTTAACAGCTTCCATTGATTCAGCAAGAGATATTGCAGTAGAAAGTACAGTACGAAGCTTTGGAAGATTATGGGGAAAAAGTATATTGGCAGAATATGATATTGTACTCAAGGAGCGTTACGGTATTTTGGATTTTAAAGGAAATGACGTTTCCAT
>CAJMLH010000021.1 GCA_905214195.1 uncultured bacterium | reverse complement strand
GTAATAATTTTTTTGACATTGATGCTTACTGTCATGGTAGGGCTTACCGGTTGCAGCAGAGATGAAAAAGACATGAAAGATATGATAGAGGACAATACTGATACAAGGACAGAGCAGGAGCGAGAAGGAGATTCAAGCAATCTCAATCAGGGTGTTGTCGAACCTGAAGACGGAGGAGTAATAGGGGATGCTACAGACTCAGGCAAAGCAGATGATGATATGAAAAAAGATAAAGATATGAAAAAAGACGGCGATTTGATGGATGGTGGCAATACAAAAGATGATGACAAGAGCAATGAATAAAAGAGGCATATAGCCTCTTTTTTATTGGTTGTGATTACATATATTGTATATTATATGTCCGATTTCAGCTGTTAGAAACTTTTTCTTAGCCATGTCTTTAAAAGTCAACATTCCTGCAAGTCGACCTCCGTCTATAACCGGCAGCCGGCGAATTCCGTATTTTGAAAACTTCAACGCAGCCTGATGTATGTCGTCTCCTGAGTTGACAGTTATGGGCGAGGGTGTCATAAGTGTTTGAGCGGTTTGCCCCTTTTCTCGCCGCATAAGCATATCTCTGTCAGTTATTACGCCAAGAATGTGATTTTGTCCGTCGCATACGGGAACTATACCGATATCTTCACACCGCATTATAAAACTTATTTGATCAAAAGTATCCTCCGGCTTTACAGAAATAACGGAAGTAGACATCAAATCTTTTACAAGCATTTTATCCTCCTAAATTTTATATGTATCTTAAGGAACAGGTTATATTTGTGAAAATAAAAAGAGCAGTAAGTATATACTGCCCTGAACTTGTAAATATTATTAAACTTATTGTTTATATTTTTAAAAGTTTGTATTGGTTGTTTAGATATGAACGGCCATGTCGGGTTTCCAGAATGATTTTGAAAAGAAGATTACCAATGCGTACATTTCAAGTCTTCCGGCAATCATAAGAAAGCACATTACAACCTGTGAAAATTCGTTAAACATTCCAAAATAACCTGAGCATCCCGGAATACCGAGAGCCATTCCGGTGTTGGAAAACATGCCTATCGAAGTAGTAACAGTAGTTTCCATATCAAAATTGTTAAATGATAGTAAGATACAACCCAGCATAAATATTGTAAAAAACAATATTGTATGGGAAGCGATGGAAGATGCCATCTTTGCAGATACCGGAGTTCTTTCATCCAGCATTACTGCTTTTACTACATTAGGATGTATTTGCTGCAAGAAACCTCGTTTTATCAATTTAAACAATACCATGACACGGATGACTTTCAAAGAACCCGATGTGGAGAAAGAACAGCCTCCTATGAAAAGCAATATTATAAGCACTGCTGTTGCAAAGGCAGGCCATGATGTATAATCGCATACGAAATATCCCGATGTTGTAATAAAAGAAACTACTTGGAATAGTCCGTCTTTTACGGCTTGCCATATATTGCCGTATGTGCCGCTTATTCTTAGGCTGAGAGCCACAAGGACGGTAGAGATTCCTATTATGACGAAAAACATTCTTATCTCACTATTTTTGAATATATCCTTTATTTTTTTTCTTGCAACAAGGAAGTATATTACAAAATTAAGTGAGGACAGTATTGAGAATATCATGATTACAACTTGCGAATACAATGTATGATACATCCAGGCAGACCCCGGAGTTATTATGAGTCCGGCTGTGCTGATACTGCTGCATGTAGCCAAAAGTGCATTAAACCAATCCATTGGACCAACGAGCAAAAGCAAAAATTCAATAACGGACAAAGTAAGATAAGAGGTGTAAAGAAATTTCCCCATATCAGTAGATTTAGATTCCAATTTTACGGATTCTGAACCGGGAGCCTCAGCTTTTGCAAGAGACTGGTTGTTTATTCCCCATAGCGGGAATATGGATATGAGGAGAACCAATATCCCCATTCCGCCCAACCAGTGACAGAAACCTCTCCATATAAGCATGCAGTTGGGTAGTAAGCCTATATCCAAAACATTGCATTCTGTAGTTGAAAAACCTGCAACGGACTCAAAAAGGCAGTTTATGAAAGAAAAATTCATTCCACATGTATAAAGAGGCATCGCACCTAAAATTGAACAATATACCCAGCTTGCAAAGGCCATGAAATATCCGTCTCTTGTTCTGAGAATGATTTTATCAAAGCGAAGTTGAGTAAGCAGTACAAAACCGATAGAGATACATATTATGGCAATTGTAAACAATGAGCCGGCAGCATCCCACTCCTCGTAACGGAGTCCTATGGCGGATGCAGGCAACATAAACATACCTTCTATCAAGGTCATTATACCAAATACTTTTAATATAGATCTGAAATTAAGTCCCATAAAAAACCTCTTTTATCTTGCTCTGTTCGGATTCCAGTAATTCTTTGAAAATAGTATGAGAACTGTGTAAAGTTCGAGTCTTCCTATTATCATCAGCATTGAACATACAAGCTTTGAGAATGGTGAAAATATCGAATAGTTCATTGTAGGTCCAACCAGGTTGAACCCGGGACCGATATTACCAAGGCAGGAAGCCGTTGCTGAAAGATTAGTCATAAAGTCGAATCCATCAAGGAAAATAAGCAGGAGTCCTGCAAAAAGCGTGAATATATATGTGAAAATAAAGTTTGATATCTTGATGGCAGTGCCGCTTCCAAGTTCTGTAGCGTTTAATGTAAGTGGAGTTATTCTGTTAGGATGTATTTTTAATGAAATACTGCGCCTTACTATTTTAAGTCCGATTAAAACACGAACGCATTTTATACCTCCGCCTGTAGATGACGAACATCCTCCGATGAAAAACAATGCCAGTATTATCATTCTTGAGAAAGTAGGCCATGCGTCATAATCATCAGTAGCATAACCTGTGGTTGTCAAAATTGATATAACCTGGAAAAAAGCATTGGAAAGTTTTTCGCCTAAATGTGAAAAGCTGTCAAATGCAAAATTATATATTGCAATCAGAAGACCGGCAGTTAAGGTTACAGTCGTATAAAACTTAGTCTCCTCATCTTTGAAAACCTGCAACACACCTCGCCGTTTGATTAGATAAAATAAGTTGAAGTTTATAGCTGCAAGGAACATGAAGATTGCGATAACAATTTCAACATATAAATTATCATAGTGGGCTATGCTGGAATTATATATGGAAAGACCTCCTGTTCCTACTGTTCCGAATGTATGAACCAGTGCATCATAAAGTGGAAGCCCGCCGAACATCAGTAGGATAGTTTCTGCTGCTGTCATTATTATGTATACAAAATATACACCCTTGGAATTGTCGGAAAACTTAGCTGAAATTTTGCTCTTTGTAGGGCCTGTGGTTTCGGCATTTGCAACTATCTGACCATTTATGCCAAAAGCAGGTATGAGAGCGGTAATGAATACTATGATTCCCATTCCACCCAGCCAGTGAGTAAAGGAACGCCAAAATAAAATAGAGCGTGGAAGTACTTCCACATCTGTAAGTATTGAAGCGCCGGTAGTGCTGAAACCTGAAGCCGATTCAAAGAATGCGTCAAAAAATCCGGGGATTGCTCCTGATATCATAAAAGGAGCTGCACCAATCAACGATGCGATAAACCAACTTGCCGCAACAATAAAAAAACCATTCCTTCCTTTAAGCTTATAATGGAAAGAATAGAAAAATCGGCGTATTATAAAACTGATGATGATACATGCTGCAATTACTGTAACAAAAGCACGGATTGCAGCAGTTTCTTTGTTCATAAAAGCAATTATGAGGGGAGCTGTCATGGACGCAGCCAAAACCAGCAACATTATCCCCTCAATCTTAAGAACAGTTCCAATTTTTTGAAACATTAGAAAGCCTTTCTGTTTTAGTTAAATATGAAATCCTTTTTTTGGCTTGAAGAGAGCCTCAAGCTCTGCAAGGTCTGAAAGCAGACAAAATATTGTGACCTTATCGTTTGCTAAGATGGTAGTTTTGCCATCAGGTATTATCACATTGTTTCCTCTGTGTATTGCAGCGATTATGACTCCGTCAGGCAAATCAAGCTCGCTGAGCGGAACATCGGTAAACTTCATGGTGTTGGAGGCTACTATTTCTGTTATTTCTGCTTGTCCCTGTATGAGCAGTGAAGAAACAATTCTTTTTGAACCTTGTATATATCGAAGTATAATGCTGGCTACTATGTCAAGAGGGTTAAGAGCCATGTCGATTCCCAATTTTTCAATAAGGTCTTTGTAACTTTGACGGCTTACCTTTGATATTACATCTTCTATGCCGTGCTGCTTAGCCATCAGAGCTAACAGTAAATTTTCTTCATCCAGACCTGTGGCGGTAACAAATGCGTCCATTTCATCCAAGTTTTCTTCCTCTAAGAGTGAAGTATCGGTAGCATCTCCGTGAAGAATCATAACATCGTCTAAATGGGTGGAAAGGTAATAACACCTATCTTTATCTTTTTCGATAACCTTAACTGCTATACCGAATTCAGAAAGCTTGTCTGCAAGATAAAAACCTGTTTTTCCGCCGCCGATAATCATTACCTTTTGAAGATTGGTATACTTACCTTTTTCGTAAACTTTCTTGTGAAGGTCATGAATTTCAGTTTTTTCACCTATAAGATAAATAGTATCTGAAAGCTCTATAATAGTTTGGCCGTGAGGAATTATTATCTTACCGTTTCGTGAAATTGCTACAATAAGCATATTAGGAAAGATTTTTCTGACATCTATCATTGAAAGTCCGGCCAGTTTCTTCATTTTCCTTACAGAAAACTGTACCATAGCTACTTTGCCGCTTGAAAAGATTCCGTTAGTCAGGGTGTATTTTTCTACAAGGTATTTATATATCTCCATTGTAATTGAGTAGTCAGGATTAACCACATGATCTATATTGAGATTCTCTTTAATGAAGTCAACCTGTTTCATGTTCTCCGGCGCTCTGATTCTTGCTATTACCCTCGAACATCCCAATTTTTTGGCAAAAGACGCTATCAGCATATTATCTTCATCGCTGTCGGTTGAAGCAAGCAGAAAGTCGAATTTATCTATTTCACACTGCTTTAATATATCGATGTTTTTTCCGCTTCCGTTTACGGTCATTACATCCATCTGCTGTGATATTCTGTTAAGCACGGAATCCAATATGTCAATGACCGTTATTTCGTGGTCACCCTCAAGGAGGGCTGTTGCGACCTTTATTCCCAATTTTCCTGCGCCTACTATGGCAACTTTCATTTTTTTTACCTCTTTAATTGCAAAATAAAAGACATTTTAGAAAAAATGTTGTATCATATATTGTAGCATATAGAAAAATTTTTACAACCCTTTATACAATCTTTATATCATGCAGAAAGGAATAGTTCAATTGAAAATAAAGAGATTTGTGGGAGGCAGTCTTCAAAGCAACGGCTATATTATAAGCTTAAGAAAAGGCGGAGAATGTTATATAATAGATCCCGGTTATGAGCCTATGAAATTTATAAAATATATAGAAGAAGAAAACCTTAATTTAAAGGGAATAATACTTACACATCATCACCATGACCATACAGGAGGAGCAGCAAAGATTGCAGATCGATTAAATTGCCCTGTAATGATGAGCTTTGCGGATTCATTGATTTACAAAGGAAAAACGGATATAATTTTAAATAACGGTGATATTATAGACCTTGAGGGGATGAGACTGAAAATCATAGAAACTCCCGGACATACCCACGGTTCCGTATGTATAGAAATACCTGAAAGCAGAATTGTATTTACCGGAGACACGATATTCGATACTGATCTTGGCAGAACAGACCTTGCGGATGGCTCAGAAGAAGAGATGATAGATACATGCAGAAATATAATATCATCATGGCCGGATTCTTATACCATATATCCCGGTCATGATGGAAGCGCTGCAATGAAGCAAGTGAGAATATATAATGAAGAATTTTTGCAGTACACGGAGGAAAGATAGATGGAAATAAAGCTTATAGCGCTCGATCTTGACGGCACAACTTTGAGAAAAGGCTCGGTACTTTCAGAACGCACACGCCATACTCTTGAAGAAGCAATTGATAAAGGCGTTCATGTGGTAGTTGCAACAGGAAGAGTTTTTTCTGCTCTCCCTGAGGCAATTTTTGATATAAAAGGTCTGGAATATATCATAACCTCTAACGGGGCTCATATCACAAGACTTAAAGACATGGAACAGATATATTGCGACTATCCTGATGAAGAAGCCATTGAAAATGTGGCAGAGTTTCTTGCTGAGCGAAAGGAATTTCCGGTAGAGGTATTTACTTGCGGAAAGGCTTATATAGACAGAGCGGTATATGAAGATGTGAGGGATAACGGTTCCGAGTATATGGATGCAAATTACATAGTTAGAACCAGAACCCCCGTAAATGATATATACGGTTTTCTGAAAGAACACAGAAGAGAAATAGAAAATATAAATATACATTTCAGTGATTTTGAATATAAGGCGGAAGTGAAAAAGCTTTTGAATCAGAACAAAGAAATAACAGTTACTTCATCCATGCCTCATAATCTTGAGATAGGAGGAAAGACAACCAGCAAGGCTAAAGCAATAGCAGCTCTGTGTGAAATGCTGGGAATAGACGAAGAAAATGTGCTGGCAGCCGGTGACAGCCCTAATGATGAGGCCATGATTAAGACTGCCGGAATAGGAGTTGCCATGGGCAACGCAGAAGATGAAGTTAAAGAGTGTGCAGATTTTGTAACTCTAACAAATCAGGAGGACGGAGTTGCATATGCCGTAGAAAAGTTCGTGTTTAAAAAACATTGAAATATCAACGATTAAATAGCAGCTATCAGTATCTGAAAAAGAGATTATTATTCAGCAAAAGAACCTTTGAAAATTTTTTTAAAAAACCCCTTGACTTTCTCACTTTATTGGTGTAAAGTATACCCATAATCAATTTAGCGTTTTAATTGAGTAAAGCGATAGACAGGAATGAGGAGGACTGAAATGAAAAAGAAATTATTTGTGATAGCTATGGTAGTTGTTATGGTATTTGGTGTATTTGCCATGACCGGTTGCGGAAACGATGAAAAGGAAAAAGGTGATAAAATCATAGTTGGACTTGATGATACTTTTGCACCTATGGGTTTCAGAGATGAAGAAGGTACATTGGTAGGCTTTGATATAGACCTTGCTAATGCAGTGGGAGAAGAGCTTGGAATGAAAATCGAGTTTAAGCCTATTGACTGGAAAGCCAAAGAAGCTGAACTTAAAGCAGGTACTGTAGACTGTCTCTGGAACGGAATGTCGGTTACACCTGACAGAATCGAAGGCATGGCTCTTACATACAAATATCTCAACAATAAGATAGTATTGATGTCTCTTGCAGATTCCGATTTGGATGTAACTTCGGCAGATCAGCTTAAGGATCTTAAGATAGGAACTCAGGCAGGCTCGGCAGCGCTTGAGATGCTTCAGGCAAACGAAGCTTATGACTCTTTCAAAGATAATATCAGTGAATATGACAAGTATGACACTGCAATTATGGATCTTAAAGCAGGAAGAGTAGATGTTATAGCAGTGGATCAGGTTTTAGGTGAGTACACTAACAATAACCTTGGCGGCGAAATGAAAGAATGTACTTATTCGCTGGGAGACGACTTCTATACCATAGGATGTGCTTCAGACAATACAGAGCTCAGAGATAAAATCAACGACGCCATCAAAAAGCTTATAGACAACGGTAAGGCAGCTGAAATAAGTGAAAAATGGTTCGGCAAAGATATAATGGTATATGAACCTGTTGAAGGTGAAGAATAAAAATTTTTAAGACAAAGGAATAATGAATATGGATAGAATCGGAGAATTCTTGCCATTCATGCTCGAGGGTTCGGTTACGACGGTGCAGGTATTCGTATTTACACTCGTCATATCCTTACCCCTGGGGCTTCCTATAGCCCTGGGGAGTAACAGCCGCTTCAAACCCTTGAGCTTTTTGTGCAAGATATATGTTTGGATTTTCAGAGGAACTCCGCTGATGCTTCAGCTTTGGTTCTTCTACTTTTTCTTCCCGTTTAATTTAGGGATAACTCTTGATGCGTTGAGCACAGCTATACTTACATATGTGCTTAACTATGCGGCATATTTTGCCGAAATATACAGAGGCGGAATAAACAGCATAGACAGAGGACAGTATGAGGCGGCACATGCTCTCGGCTTGTCAAAAAGACAGACTATGATGGATATTATATTGCCTCAGACAATGAAAGCAATATTGCCCCCTGTGGTAAATGAAGCCATAACTCTCGTAAAAGATACGGCACTTGTATCTGCGATTGCCGTAGTAGACCTTATGAAAGCCACAAACAGTGCGGTAAACAGGATGACAAGTCTTACACCGTTCTTTTATGCTGCTGTAATATATTTGATAATGACATTTATTCTTACGCTTATAGCAGGAAGGCTGGAAAAACACTTCTCCAGATATGATGCAAAGGAGGATTGGTGATGACAAATGAAAATATATTGGAAATGAAAAACATCGTCAAGAAATACGGTGATTTTACTGCTGTAAATAATGTCGATTTTTCCATGAAAAAAGGCGAGATAGTGGCTATAATAGGCCCGTCCGGTTCAGGTAAGAGCACATTGCTCAGATGTATAAACGGTCTTAACAACATAACATCAGGCGAACTTATTTTAAATGGAACTACCGGCATGGTATTTCAGCATTTCAATCTTTTTCCTCATATGACCTGTAAAGATAATATAACTTATGCTCCCATTAAGGTAAAAAAAGAAGACAAGGAAGTAGTATATAAACGGGCGGATAACTTGCTTAAAATGGTAGGACTCGAAACCAAGGGCGATTCGTATCCTGCTCAGATATCCGGCGGACAAAAGCAGAGAATCGCCATAGCAAGAGCCTTGGCAATGGAACCTGACATCATGCTTTTTGATGAGCCTACTTCGGCATTGGACCCGGAGATAACGGGAGAGGTTTTAACCGTTATGAAAAAGCTTGCCGAAAATCATACTACAATGATTGTTGTTACTCATGAAATGGGCTTCGCAAAAGAAGTTGCCGACAGAGTGCTGTTCATGGATAACGGTGTCATTGTTGAAGAAGGTACGCCAAAGGAGATTTTTGACAATCCAAAGAGCGAAAGACTCATCTCTTTCCTCGGCTCGATGCTAAGGGCATAGAGTAAAATCTTTCAATATTATTAACATTATATGACATTGTAACGATTTACCCCACAGACCGGTTTTTTTGTGGCATAATAATTTTGCAAACTACTTGACAGTGTACTAATGCATATAGTACACTAATGTCGAGTTAAAGATTACTCAAACAAAAAAATATGAGGGGGGGGGTACAGATATGAGTAAATCTGTATTAAAAATCATTGAAAATGTTGTAAAAACCAACGGAGAAAGAATAGCTGTCAAAGCATCCTCCGGTGAGTTGACTTACAGTCAACTCTGGAAACAATCCGACAATCTGGCATCATGGCTTTCCCTCAGATTGAAGGATAATAATAAGCCTGTAATGGTTTACGGTCACAAAAGTCCACAGATGTTAGTATGTTTTTTGGCTTGCGCAAAGTCAGGCCGTGCATATTGCCCTGTGGATATTTCTATGCCTAAAGACAGGATAGAAGAGATAGCAATTGCACTCGGCAATGAGCTCATATTAGCTCTGGAACCTCTAAACATAGAAAACCATGAGATAGTGAGCGCTTCTGCCATAGATTTGATATGCAGTGAAGAGCATAGACAGGCTAAATTTAATTCTGTATCAGGTGATGATGTGTATTATATAATATTCACATCGGGAAGCACAGGCAGTCCAAAGGGAGTTGAAATCACCGAAAGCAATTTGAGCAGTTTTGTCGAATGGTCAATGAATTTAGCAAGGAAAACAGGAGTTGATCATATTACATTTATGAATCAGGCACCTTTTTCTTTCGATTTGTCGGTTATGGACCTTTATACTTCTCTTGCATCGGGCGGGACTCTTATATGTCTGGAAAAGAGCTTGCAAAGCGATATCGGAGCTATGTTTGATACCTTGAAAAACAGCGGTATAAATTGCTGGGTATCTACGCCGTCTTTTGCAGAAATGTGTATGTCTGATTATAACTTCAAACAAGAACTTATGCCGGAGCTGAGATTATTCTTGTTCTGCGGTGAAAAGCTTACAAAAGAAACGGCAGTTAAATTATCACAGCGTTTTCCAAAGGCCAAAATAGTCAATACATACGGACCGACAGAATCAACCGTAGCAGTGACGGCTATAGAAATTGATGAAAATGTTTTGGCAAACAACGAACTTCTTCCTATAGGAAAACCTAAAGACGGAACGAAACTGTTTATAAAAGACGGAGAAATTCTTATTTCAGGAGACACGGTGGGAAAGGGATATTACAAAAACGCTCAAAAAACATGCGAGGCTTTTATCGAAATTGAAGATGAGTCAGGGACTAAAGTCAGAGCTTATAAGACAGGCGATAAAGGATATTTTGACGGTGAAAATTATTTCTGTACCGGAAGAAAAGATTTTCAAGTAAAACTCCATGGGTACAGGATAGAGCTTGGAGATATTGAAGAAAATCTGATGTTTTGCCCGGATATAGAGCAGGCTGTGGTTCTGCCAAAGACAGACGGTGAAAGGATAAAAAGTCTTGTTGCTTTTGTAAAGTGTAATAATGAGGATATTACTGCCAAATTGATAAAAACTGCGTTAAAGGAGAAATTACCGGCTTATATGGTACCGAAAAATATAAAATTTATTGAAAACATGCCGATGACGGCTAACGGCAAAATAGACAGAAAGAAATTAGAGGCTGAATTTATATGACATTGATGGGAGGTTTGTACTTTTTCTTGTGGGCAGCCGTGCTTATGATTCCTGCCATAATTTTAGGAATCAAAGAAAAACCCATAAGATATTACGGTTTTTTTGTAACATGCGTTTTTGCAGTGCTTGCCACTATATACAAGCCACTGACAATGGCATATCTCATCTTGTATTGCTTCTGGGAATTGGCACTTGTAAAGATTGAGTTGAATTTTCATAATAAGCAAGGCAGAAACAAAAGAATGTTTCACCTGCTTATTCTCATGTCTCTTTTGCCGCTTATAATATTTAAAATAAGTGGATTTTTCGGAGAGAGTATATTTGGATTTATAGGTATATCTTATCTTACATTCAAATCTCTTCAGATTATAATTGAGATACATGATGACCTTATAAGTGAAGTTAAAACTTTTGATTTCCTGTATTTTCTGCTGTTTTTCCCTTGTCTGTCATCGGGACCTATTGACAGAAGCAGAAGATTTAATGAGGACATGTATAATATAAGGCCAAGAGCTGAATATCTTGAACTTGTAGGAAGCGGATTGTTTAAGATGATGCTTGGAATGGTTTATAAGTTTGTTTTGGCGGAAGCATTTTACCAAGGTATGACATATCTTGGCGGCCCTATTGCGGGAACCGACTGGAATGGTTCGATCCTTTTATACATGTACTGCTATGGACTGTATTTATTCTTTGATTTTGCAGGTTACAGCTTTATGGCAGTAGGTATGGGATATATATTTGGAATAATAACACCTGAAAACTTCAACAAACCGTTTATAAGTGTTGACATAAAAGAATTTTGGGACAGATGGCATATAACTCTTTCTCATTGGTTTAGAGATTTTGTGTTTTCCAGATTCATGATGGCAGCTATAAGAGGCAAGTGGTTCAAAAACAAGCTGACAGGTGCAAGCATAGGATTCATGATAAACATGACTCTTATGGGTATATGGCATGGTCTGGATTGGTGTTATATATTATACGGAGTATATCACGGTGTTCTTCTTGCATTAACGGAGATATATCAGAAAAAGTCCAAATTTTACAAGAAGAATAAAAAGAAAAAATGGTATAGAATAATAAGCGGAATAATTACATTTAATTTAGTAATGTTCGGATTTTTAATATTTTCAGGAAGACTGATTTAGGAGGATAAAAAATGAGAGATAAAGTTAAAGAGACAGTACTTGATTTATTGGAAGAAATTTGCGGAGATGATGCGGTAAGAGCAGACCTTGACATCAATTTGTTAGAAGAAGATTTGATAGATTCGTTGGATTATACTGAACTTTTGGTAGGTATAGAAGATGAACTGGGAGTAGTTATGGCGCCGTCTGAATTAAAGAGGGAAGAAATGGATACGCCTAATAAGATTATAGAGCAAGTTCTCAAGAGAATGTAGGTGCAAAACATGAAAAAGATAATAGCTTTTATAACAGCTTTTGTTCTGTTTATAGGAGTAGCTTTTTTTGCCCATATTTTTACCAACGAAGAACTCAATACTAATAATTCTGAATTCGGAACATGGATAAGTACAAAAAAGGATTTGTCATACAGAGCTGTCAGCTCAAATATTGAAGAAGATACTTTTATGATGATGGGCTCGTCTGAGTTTAATCACGGCAAAAAAACACCTTATCATCCGACTCAGATGTTCAGAAAACTTAATATGAATGTTATGTGCATAGGCGCAGCTCAGAATCAGAGTCTTTCTCATGCTATAACATTGGCAGCAGTAGCTCCGAAGCTTAAGACAAAAAAAGTTGTTATCATAGTTTCGCCGTCATGGTTTGCAGCAGAGGGTGTAGATGCAGCGGGATTTGCGGCAAGATTTTCTGAAAGTATGTATGAAGAATTTTTAAGAAATAAGGATATACCTGAAGAAACAAAGAGTGCCATAATAAAAAGAGCAGATGAGCTTTTAAAGAAAAGCCCTGAAATTCATAAAAGGGCAAAGACAGCAGAAAAGCTGATTACCAATGGTGATTGTTCGTTGGAAGAAAAGGTTAAGTCTAAATTTGACGGGTGGATAACTCAAGAAAAAGAAAATATAAATGTAGGAATGCTCTGGAGAATGGCAGGCGGGAAAAATAAAGATAAATATATACCTCTTGAAAAGGGAGAAGAACCGGACTGGAAAAAATTGGCTGAAGAGGCCGATGCCTCTTTGCAAGGAAAGATGAACAATCAGTTTAATATGGTTGACAAAATTTTCAAGAGTAAAGTTGAGCCGACTATGAAAGACAGAAAAAATGCCGATTTAAACAGAACATACGGAAATTCGCCGGAGTACGGTGATTTGAGACTTTTTCTTGATGTATGCAAAGCATATGATATAGATGCAATGCTTATGCTGCTTCCTGTAAACGGATGGTGGTATGATTATACCGGATTTCCAAAGGAAAACAGAGAACAGGTGTCAAAGGGTGTAGAGGAAATAGCTGCGGAATACGATGTTGAAATATGCAATTTCTTTGACCAATGCTATACACCGGGATTTTTGGAAGATGTAGTTCATCCGGTAGGAAAAGGATGGGTAAGAATAAATGAAGAAGCTTACAAGTTTTTTGAGAAAAATTAAAGATTATGCCGATAAGGAATTCTTTATGTATACAGGCGCATTTTTTATAATGATGCTTTTGTTATACGGATATACGATTTTTGCAGTGGGAACTGATGCACCTCAGTTTACATATGCAGAATTTTAAGGGATTTATAAAAGACAGAATATTATACCCCGGTTACTTAAATATCGGGGTATTTTATTTTTTTGAATTATGTCAAATATCGCAGTGTGGTCTTTGAACGCTCATGTTGTAAGATTGAGAATATCACTTGGGTTTTCACAATGTTTATTAAACGAGCTCTTTTTACGAAAGGCTCAATGATTGGAAAAAATTAAAGGGTAACACATGAAAGGTATAATTTGACATTACATGTAAAATATTGTAAAATAAAAATGAAGCGGAATCTGTCACGGAGGATAAATGACAGAAAAAAAGAAAATAGGAAACGCAGGAGAAACTCTTGCGGAAGAAATATTGAAATCAAAGGGATATTATATCATAAAAAGAAATTTTTCCTGTCCCTACGGAGAAGTGGATATAATAGCAGTGAAAAATAAAGTAATAGCATTTGTGGAAGTAAAGACAAGGACATCATCGTATTACGGAAGTCCGGCGGAAGCTGTTGACTTGAAAAAACAGAGACATATAAAAAATGCAGCCAAGTACTTCTTGTCACGATATAAAAGAGAATATGAGGCTGTAGATTTTCAGGTTATGGAGATTTTATCAAATCATATTACAGGACTTGAACTGTAGGGGAACGGCATATGGTGAAAAAGATAAAATCCATTGCTTTGGAAAAGACGGAGGGCATAGAGGCAGATATAGAGACAGATGTCAGCAACGGATTACCTTACTTCAACATAGTGGGCTTTGCGGATGTATCGGCAAAAGAAGCTTCTGAAAGAGTCAGAAAAGCTATATTAAACAGTGGATTTGATTATCCCAAAGGAAGAGTTACCGTAAATTTAACACCGGCATATCTTCATAAGAGAGGCAGCCATTTTGACCTTGGTATAGCCATCGGGATTCTATGTGCTTCGGGGGTGATTTCAGGCAGAACGGAAGACAAAGTGTTTATCGGAGAACTTTCTTTTGATGGAAAAATACTACCGGCAAAAAAACTCATACCTATGCTTATGGCCGTAATGAATGATGAGACTGTAGAAGAAATTATAGCCTCGGAGACAGATTGCAGAGAAGCCTTTTTGATTACTTCAAGTTTTAAGAAGAAACTGATTTGTGTCGGTAACTTAAAGGAAACGGTAGAATATATAAACGGAAAAATAAAGGCTCCTTACAAAACCTCATATGAAAATTATGAAAATCAAATCGTTGAAGATTTTGAGGATGTAAGAGGACACGAAGAAGTGAAGGAGGCAATAATGACTGCCGTAGCCGGAGGGCATAATCTCCTGATGATAGGCTCTCCCGGCACAGGAAAAACCATGATAGCTAAACGAATACCGGGGATTTTGCCACCCATGAGTCCGGAAGAACAGATAGAAACCACCGCCGTATATTCTTATGCTGACAGACTTACAGATAAAGAACCGGTGATGATAAAAAGACCTTTCAGACATGTAAGTGCAGGGGTTACCGTTAAGGCTCTAATCGGGGGAGGCAGGAATCCTGTGCCCGGAGAGGTTTCTTTAGCTAACAAAGGTGTCTTATTTATAGACGAAATGCTTGAACTTGCACCTAATGTCCTTGAAGCACTGAGAGAACCTATAGAAGAGCGGAAAGTGGTGATATCAAGAAACAGTGGAACCATTGTTTTCCCTGCTGATTTTTTGCTGGTAGGGGCTGCAAATCCATGTCGCTGCGGCTATTTAGGGGATAAGGTACATGAATGTACATGCTCGCAGTCTGAAATAATCAGATATAAAAATAAACTTTCCGGGGCTTTGGCAGATAGGATTGATATATGTGTTGAAGTTCATAGAACGGATTATGAAAATCTTAAAGGGAAAAAAGGGCTTACATCAACCCGAATGAAAGAGATAGTTGCTGAGGCAAGGGATGTACAGAAAAAGCGAGGTTGCATAAATGCCTTTATGACCGACAGGCAGGTAAAGGAGTTTTGCATATTGAACGAGGAGGGGGAAGCGTTCATGGAAAAAGCATACCGCACTATGGGTATAAGTCCGAGACGATATTACAAAATACTTAAAGTTGCAAGAACAATCGCTGATTTTAGAAAAAGAAAAATTATAGAAGTTCATGATTTGGCAGTTGCGTCCCATTACACAAGATTTTTAAAAGGGGGTCGAATCATGTAGATATGAACAAAACATATAATGTAGAGGCAATCAAAAGGACAGACGATATATTTCCGTGGTTTTTGAAAGAAATGGATGACAGCCCCGAAACTCTTTTTTGCATAGGCGATATAAGCTTGCTTACCCATAGAGCGGTGGCAGTGGTAGGAGCAAGAAAGTGCAGTGAATATGGCAGGCAAACGGCTCTTAAGACAGGGAGAATGTTATCTCAAAACGGAATAGTAACTGTAAGCGGAATGGCGGTTGGAATAGACAGTGCAGCCCATCAAGGAGCCATTGGGGCAGGAGGAAAGACTATAGCGGTTTTGGGGTGCGGCCCTGATGTATGTTACCCTAAATTAAACCGCAAACTTTATGAGGAAATATGCAAAACAGGGCTGGTGGTTTCGGAATTTGAGCCGGGAACGGAACCAAGGCCATGGCATTTTCCAATGAGAAACAGAATAATTTCGGCATTGTCGGAGATTGTGGCGGTTATAGAGGCAATGGCAGGCAGCGGAGCTCTTATAACGGCAATAAAGGCCGCAGAACAGGGAAAAGAAGTGTTTGCTGTTCCGGGAAATATAACCAGCCCTTTAAGCGAGGGAACCAACAGATTGATAGCTGACGGAGCCGGGGTTCTTACTAAAACAGAAGATATACTTTATGCCATGAATATACAGCCTGCATGTGTTTTTGAAAGAGAAGAAAAGTTGGGAAAGGATGAGCTTGAAATTTTGGATAACATAAAAAAATACGGAGAAGTGTCGGTTGAATTTCTAAGCGGTATTATGGGAAAATCCCCCTCATATATAAGTGGAATTGTTGCCGTAATGGAGCTAAAGGGAATATTATCTTACAGTATGGGAAAAATTTTTATTGCAAAATTCTGAAAAAAGAACTATTATATTTGTTTATAGAATAAATAAGAAAAAATCACAATATTTTTTAATAAAAACAGGAATCAGGAGGACAGATGGCAGCTAAAGCAACTAAAACTTCCGCAAAGGGAAAAAAAACGAGAAAAAGAACACTCGTAATAGTGGAGTCGCCCTCAAAAGCCAAAACCATAGGAAAGTATCTCGGCAGCAGCTATAAAGTAGTTGCTTCTGTGGGACATGTAAGAGATTTACCGAAAAGTAAGTTGGGAATCAATATAGAAAATGATTTTGAACCGGAATATATAGCTATAAGAGGTAAGGGAGACCTTATAAAAGAGCTTAGGAAAGAAGCAAAACAAGCAGGCAAAATATATCTTGCAACCGACCCTGACCGTGAAGGAGAGGCTATATCATGGCATCTTGCATATCTATTGGGGATAGATCCCACATCAGAATGCAGAATCGTATTCAATGAGATAACAAAGGAGACCATCAAGAATGCAGTGAAGCACCCTCGCCCTATAGATTTGAGACTTGTGGACGCACAGCAAGCAAGAAGAGTTTTAGACCGGTTAGTTGGGTATCAGATAAGTCCTCTGTTATGGAGAAAAATAAGAAGGGGATTGAGTGCCGGCAGAGTTCAGTCTGCGGCGCTTAAGATAATTTGTGACAGAGAAAACAAAATAAAGGGATTTGTTCCTCAGGAATACTGGAATATAACAGCAAGCTTTGAGAAAGGTTTTGATGCAAAGCTTATAGAATATAAAGGAAAAAAACTGACAATCGAAGATAAAAAAACAGCAGATGAGGTTATAGATTATCTAAAGAAAAATGAATATAAAGTTTCCGGCATAGTAAGAAAGGAAAGACGAAGAAAGCCGTTCGCTCCTTTTACTACCAGCAGCTTACAGCAAGACGCTGCCAATAAGCTGAATTTTACCACCAAGAAATCAATGATGATAGCTCAGCAGTTATATGAGGGTATAGAGATAAAAGGTCATGGGACTTTAGGTCTTGTAACCTATATAAGAACCGACTCGGTAAGAGTGTCCAATGAAGCTCAAATAGCCGCAAGAGAATATATAACTGAAAAGTTCGGTGAGCAATATACAGCAAACAATGTTTTTACAAATAAGAAAAAAGATATACAAGATGCTCACGAGGCTATACGCCCCAGCAATGTGAGACTTGACCCGGAGCAGATAAAAGAATCACTGACCAAAGAACAATACGAATTATATAAACTTATATGGGCAAGATTTGTTGCAAGCCAGATGGCTGCGGCAGTCTTTGATTCCATGCAGGTCAATATTGCAAATGGCGATTACGGACTGAGGGCAGGAGGTTCAAAAATTCTTTTTGACGGATATCAGAGAATATACGCTTCCAATATCGAGGAAGATAAAGACAAGATTTTGCCTGATTTAAAAGAGGGAGAAGTCTTGAAGTCACCAAGTACAAAAGGCGAACAGAAATTTACAGAACCGCCGGCAAGATTTACAGAAGCAAGTCTTGTAAAAGATTTGGAAGAAAAGAATATAGGAAGACCGAGTACCTATGCGCCTATAATCGCAACGCTTCTTGAAAGAAAGTATATAACAAGACAAAAAAAGACATTGGCTCCTACAGACCTTGGATTTCTTGTTACGGGAATGATAGAAGAATACTTTAAAGAAATTGCGGATACCGGATTTACGGCCGATATGGAAGATAAACTTGACGAAGTGGAACTTGAGGCCTTAAACTGGAAAGAGGTTGTCAGAGACTTTTATGCCACTCTTAAAGATGAACTTGAGATTGCCGATAAAGCTATAGAAAAAGTTCAGATAGAAGATCAGATTACAGACGAGATTTGTGAGTTTTGCGGCAAACCGATGGTGATAAAATCAGGAAGATTCGGAGAATTCATGGCGTGCAGCGGTTATCCGGAATGTAAAAATACCAAAGCGATAGTAGAGAAAATCGGAGTACAATGCCCTGACTGCGGAAGCGATATAGTGGCAAAGAGAGGGCGCTCCGGCAAGCTTTTTTACGGATGCAGCAATTATCCGGAATGTCAAAGAGCGTTTTGGTATAAGCCAACAAACAGGAAATGTCCCGAATGTGGCTCTATTTTGCTTGAGCGCAATTCAAAAAATGCTAAATATGTTTGCTCAAATGATAAATGCGGGTATAAAGAACAGTAGATTAGGAGGTACTAAAAATGGTAGAATTTCATGCGACTACAATCTGTGCAGTTAGAAGAGGTCCGGATGACATCTGTATAGGTGGCGACGGACAGGTCACTATGGGCGAGACAGCCATAATGAAAAACGGAGCAAAAAAAGTCAGAAAAATTTACAAAAATACAGTTGTATCAGGTTTTGCCGGTTCTGTAGCCGACGCTTTTGCTTTGACGGAAAAATTTGAGGCAAAGCTTGAAGAACATTCAGGAAACCTTAAGAGGGCTGCGGTAGATTTGGCGCAGATGTGGCGTTCGGATAAGGGAATGAGAAACCTGGAGGCTCTTATGATAGTGGCGGACAAAGAATGTATGCTTGTAATTTCCGGTACAGGAGAAGTTATTGAGCCGGATCAGGATTTCGTAGCGATAGGTTCAGGAGGAAACTATGCTTATTCTGCGGCCAATGCTCTGTTTAACCATACAGACATGACTGCCGAAGAAATTGTTAGAGAATCACTTAAGATAGCATCATCAATATGCGTATATACCAACGACAATATTTCCGTTGAAAAGTTATAGGAGGGATAAGCATGGCCAGCAAAGTTTACAGTATGACTCCGAAAGAAATCGTAGCGGAGCTTGATAAATATATAATAGGACAAGATGAAGCAAAAAAATCTGTAGCTATTGCCTTGAGAAACAGATACAGAAGAAGTTTGCTCTCAGAAGAAATGCGTGAAGAAATAACACCTAAGAACATCCTGATGATGGGACCTACCGGATGTGGTAAGACAGAAATCGCAAGAAGACTTGCTAAACTTATGGACGCACCTTTTGTAAAAGTAGAGGCTACTAAGTTTACCGAAGTGGGTTATGTAGGTCGTGATGTGGATTCAATGATAAGGGATTTGGTGGAAGCTTCTATGAGAATTACCAAGCAGACAAAGCTTGAGGAAAAATACAACATAGCTGATAAAATAGTAGAAGAAAAAATTGTGGAGGCCATAATTCCCGGTAAAAAGAAAAAGCCGGCTTCTCAGACAAAGAGCCCGTTTGATTTCATAATGAACAGCGGAGGATATCAGAGTCAAAAACAACAGTATCTTGAGGGTCAGGCTGCAAAAGATCAAGAGCCTACCAAAGAGGATATGGATGTTGAGATGGCAAGAGAGCAGGTCAGAGAACAGCTGCGTCAGGGTCTTCTTGAGGAACAGTATATAGAAATCGAAGTAGTAGACACACCTAAGGGAAATCAACTTGACATGAGTAACGAAGGAATGTCTATTGCTATAGGCAATATTTTCGGCAATATGGCTCCTGAAAGAACCAAGAAGAAAAACTGTAAAGTAAAAGATGCTCGCAAAATTTTAAGAGAACAGGAAGCACAAAAGCTTATAGATATGGATGTGGTGACTGATGAAGCGATAGAGAATGCCGAACAGAACGGTATAGTTTTTATTGACGAGATTGATAAGATTGCATCAGGCTCAAGAATGAATTCAAGCGCAGATGTTTCAAGAGAAGGTGTTCAGAGAGACATTCTTCCTATAGTAGAAGGAAGCGTAATAAATACCAAATATGGACCGGTTAAAACGGATCATATCCTGTTTATAGGAGCAGGAGCATTCCATATTTCAAAACCAACTGATTTGATACCTGAGCTTCAAGGACGATTCCCGATAAGAGTTGAGCTTGAAAGTCTTACAAAGGAAGACTTTGTGAATATCCTTACCGTTCCGGAGAATGCGCTTATAAAACAACACAAGGCTCTGCTTGAAACAGAAGGAATAGAAGTTGAATTTACAGAAGGCGCAATAGATGAAATTGCAACAATGTCTTATCTCATGAATGAACAGACGGAAAATATAGGAGCAAGAAGACTTCATACGGTTTTAGAAAAACTTCTTGAAGATATTTCGTTTAATATACCTGAAATGGAAGAAGAAAAAATCGAGATAACGGATGAATATGTAAAGGAAAAATTCAGCGAAACTATTCATAAAGAGGATCTGGACAGATTTATACTGTAGATTTCATAGGAGCGATTTTAGATGTCGGATAAGATATTAAGCAGAATACGCCGTTTAAACTGGGTACTTACGGAAAGTACCACAGGGAGTTTGTCATATGGTCAGCTAAGCAAAATACTCAGTGAAGTGATAAATGCCAATGTTTATATAACCGATGCTTACGGAAATGTTTTGGGAACGGGATATGTCAATGCAGAAGACACATCTACAGAGGTCGATGATAAGGGAGAAGAAAAAATCCCCGAATATCATAATAATAATTTTATGAAGATAAGTTCCACCGAAGCAAACATAACCGGCAGAGAAACCCTTGATATAATGGGAGAGGGATATGCCATGGCGGATAAGTATCATTGCATTGTGCCGAGCTTTTGCGGAGGAGACCGTTTGGGAACTTTTATAGTTACAAGGTATAACAGGCGTTTCTCAGATGAAGATATTGCACTTTGTGAATATGGAGCAGCAGTTGTAGGGCTTGAAATAAGGCGTAACATAAATATTGAAAAAGAAAAGAAAGAAAGGCTTGTTGCAGCCGTCAAAATTGCGTTGGCATCTCTTTCTTTTTCCGAAAAGGAAGCTGTCAAAAAAATATTTATGGAATTTGACGGAGACGAAGGCTCTATAGTCACCAGCAGAGTAGCTCAAAAATACGATATGACCAATTCACTTGTAGTAAACGCTTTAAGGAAGCTTGAGAGTGCAGGTGTTTTGATTTCACGCTCTATGGGTATGAAAGGAACAAAGATACAGATTAAAAACGAATATCTTAGAAAATGTATTGATACAGATACAGCACTTTAAAAAAAGTGCTGTATTTTTGCTTTAGTAGATTTTTATAATCCGTTGAAAGGTATGTTGCATAATATATCAGGGAGGTATTATTATGCGAAGATGGATGATAATAATTACGGGAGTGGTTTTGGTTGCGATAGGCTCTGTTGTTCTTATAAAAGACACTTTCGGAGATAATATTGAGGCTACAGCAGAGGCAATAGCAATTGATATCGTCGGTTCTAAAATAAATAAAAGTTTGAAAGAGGGATTTTATGATGAGACGATGGGTCAGCCGCTTCTTCATATAGAGAGGGATTCAGAGGGTAATATACAGTATGTGGAACCTGATTCAAGGGTCATAAATAAGCTTCTGCTGTCTTTTTCCCAAAATGTGGAGGAAAAATACAGCCTTTCGGATATGGAAGAGCATAAGGTCAATTTAGGCGTTTTGACAGGCAGCCGTGTTTTGTCTCAGCTTCCGCTGTACATAACCATAAGGGTTCAGCCTTTGAGTCTGACAAAGTTTCAATATGAAACTGAATTTGAAACGGAGGGAATAAACCAGACAAGGTATTATGTATATTGTACAGTAACCAGTAAAGTTCACATACTGGCGCCATTTACAGATAAAATTTCGGAAATCAACAGAAGAATCCTTTTAGCAGAGGCAGTTATAATAGGAAAAGTGCCTGACAGCTATGTTCTTGTGCCGGAAGAAAGTATTTTGGATGCAATAGAGTAAAACTTGTGGTAAAATAAATATATGCTTAGATTTAACGACAATAATGAGGTTTTAAGAGAAGACCGCTATAATGCCATAATAGTAGGCGTTCAGAGAGATGAAGATATAGAATATTCCATGGAAGAACTGGCAAGACTTGTGGAAGCGGCAGGCGCTTCTGTTCTGGGACAGATGGTTCAGAAAATGGAAAAACCAAATACGGCTACACTTATCGGAAAGGGAAAGGTAGAAGAATTAGCCGAACTTGTAAAATTTATGGAAGCCGACATGGTGGTTTTTAATGATGAATTGACCGGTATGCAACTTAGAAACCTTGAAGATTCAATAGGTGTAAGAGTTATAGACAGACCTATTTTGATATTGGACATTTTTGCATCAAGGGCGACCTCAAGAGAGGGTAAACTTCAGGTAGAACTGGCACAGCTTAAATACAGATTGCCCAGACTTATTGGTTTTGGCAAGTCACTGTCTCGTCTTGGAGGCGGTATAGGAACGAGAGGGCCGGGAGAAAAGAAGCTTGAGACAGACAGGCGTCACATTGAGAGACGAATGAATGACATAAGAGAAGAAATCGCCCATCTAAAGAGTACAAGAAGTGTTCAGAGAGCCAAGCGGGAAAAGAGCAGTATTCCGGTAGTTGCACTGGTGGGATACACAAATTCCGGAAAGTCTGCTTTGATGAACAGACTTCTTTCGGAAACTAAGAAGGAAGAAAAATCCGTATTTGAAAAAAACATGCTTTTTGCCACTTTGGATGTTCAGCAAAGAAGCGTAACTCTTGAAAGCGGCAGACAGTTTATACTTATTGATACTGTAGGATTTGTAAGCAAACTTCCCCATTCTTTGATAGAAGCATTTAAGGCCACTCTTGAAGAGGTTACTTATGCGGACTTGCTTTTGCATGTGGTTGACGCATCTTATGAAAACCATGATTTTCATATCAATGTTACAGATAAAGTCATGGAGGAGATAGGAGCCGGAGCCAAAGAAAAAATAATGGTATACAACAAGACCGATCTTCCTCATTCGGAAATTATCCCGGTGCGTGGTTGTGATTCAATAGAAATATCTGCAAAATACGGAAACAACATAGACAAACTTATAGAAAAAATCGAAGAAAAAATATTCGGAGATTATGTTTCCGCATCATTTCTGATTCCTTATGAAAGAGGAGATTTATCATCATACCTTTGCAGTGAAGCAGAAGTCAAAAAAATGGACTATAGAGAGAATGGCACTTATTTTGAGACGGTACTCAAAGAAGTCGACTATAGGAGACTGAAATGTTATGAAATTGTATAATACAGTGCTGAAAGAAGCTTCGGCAGATTATGTTGTTGAAAAATCAAAATTCATTGCCTATGTTAAGCCTGTTTGCTCAAAAGAAGAAGCGGATGCTTTTATTACGGAAATAAAAAAAAGACATAGAGATGCGACTCATAATGTTCCTGCAATGGTAATAGGAGACAAGATGCAGATTCAATGGGCGTCGGATGACGGAGAACCTCAAGGAACTTCGGGAGCACCGATAGTTAAGCTTCTTACTTCCGAGGAAATTACAGATATCGTAATAGTGGTCACTCGTTATTTCGGAGGAATAAAATTAGGAACAGGCGGTTTGGTCAGAGCATATACATCTGCTGCCAAACTTGGTCTTGAAGCAGCCGGAATATGTAGTGTCGAAAGTAAATTAAAGATGAATTGCGAATTTGATTATACTTATCTTGACCGTTTAAAGAATCTGGCCGGCGAGAAGTTTTATATAGGAGATATCAGATATACCGATAAGGTTGAGGCCGATATTTTGTGTGAACCGGAAGATGAGGAAACGGTTAAAGAAACCGTAAAAAATATAACATCGGGAAAGTTTGCAATAAAAAACAAGGAACTTTTTAATCTTAAGTGTCCGGCGGCAAAATAACTGAGACAGAATGTTTAAGATTATAAGAAATAAAAGAAACGGGAGAATGATATGTATTCTTTTGCACTAAAAGAAATATCTGCAATGTATGATAAGATTGATTCGGTGATAATAACCAATAAGCTTGGTATTATCGAATATTCTGCTGTATTTGATCAAGATGACAACACTATTAAAAATTACGGATATACAGGGATGAACATCCTTGAAGTATATCCATCCCTTACTGAAAAAAGCAGTAGTCATTACAGAGTTTATCAAAGCGGTAAACCCATAATAGATGAGGTTCAGATTTTAACAGATCATGTGGGAAGAACTCTTAAACATATGTCAAGCACATATCCAATAGAGTTTAACGGCGAGATAGTAGGTGCAATTGAGGGCACCGTATACATAGACAGTGAAGGAAATCAGCTCCGTGGTAAAGAAAGAGAGATTATCATAGGAGGCGATATAAACGCAGGCACTAAGAGACTCTATAGGCTCGATGATATTATAGCCCAAGACCCTAAGATGGTAGCTATAAAAGAAAAAATAGAAAAAGTTGCGCAAGGGTCATCGTTTGTTCTTATAACGGGGCAGACGGGGACAGGAAAAGAGCTTGTGGCACAGTCTATACACACTCACAGTATGAGGCGAGACAAGCCGTTCATATCTCAGAATTGTGCGGCAATACCAAACGGACTCCTTGAAAGTACGCTGTTCGGTCAGGTAAAGGGAAGTTATACGGGAGCAGAAAACAAAAAAGGGCTGCTTGAACTTGCAAGCGGTGGAACACTGTTTCTTGACGAAGTCAATTCAATGGATTTAGTTCTTCAGGGGAAGATACTGAAAGCATTGGAAGAACAGAAAATCCGAAGGATAGGTGATGAAAAAGAAAGAAGCATAGATGTGCGTGTTGTTTCAGCTTTTAACGAAGCTCCCGAAGACGCTATAAACAGCGGCAGACTTAGAAGAGACTTGTATTATCGCCTTGGAGTGGTGCAGATTCAGTTACCGCCTTTAGCTGAAAGAAAAGGTGATATACTGCCACTTGTAAATTACTATATACAAAGATACAATTTGGTAACAGGTAAGAATGTAAAAAAGTGCAGAGATATTGTTGAAAAAACTTTGCTCAATTATCCTTGGGAGGGAAATGTCAGAGAACTGCGAAATGTAATTGAATATGCGTTCAATATGGTTGCGGGAGACGAAATAACGCTGGCAGACTTGCCTGACTTTATGCTTTATGAAAAAGACGAACCGATTGGAGCAAATCCGACGGACAACAGAGCTTTTTACAGTCAGATGCTTAAAGAGGGTGCATCTTTGCCCGATATAGTAAATCGCTTTGAGGAAGAATTGATAAGACAGGCGGCAGCAGAAAGTAAGACTGTATCGGAAACTGCGGAAAAACTGGGAATAACCAGACAGGCATTAAATTATAAATTGGGTAAATATAAAATAAAGATATAGAGAAAACGAAAGATTTTTTTCTAAATGGCGAAAGATTTTTTTCGCCATTTTTTATTTTTCATAAATTCCGAAAAGCATGAATAGATGTTAAAGAAACGAAATAAAAAAATATGAAGCTTGAAAACCGCATATTTTAAAGGCTCAGCGCATTAAAAGTTTTTATTTTGCGTTATTTTATTACCGGTAATTTGATGTTGGCACAGCCTTTGCAGTTATATAAGGCATACAACGAAACAGGCGCAAAGCTGCTTTTATTTTAGGAGGAATAATATGAAAACTATTGAAAAATTTGGATGCCAGTCAATGACAGGAAAGGTTGAAGCAATTCTTATTAAACGACCTGAACAGGCTTTTATCAGCCAGGAAAATCTTAATAATACATATGAAGAATTTTGCTATTTCGGATGTCCTGACTACGAAAAAGTACTTAAAGAGTATGATGTTTTCGAGAAGATAATTAAGGACAATGTAAAAGATGTTTATTATCTGCCACAAGACGACAGAACAGGTCTTGACTCCATCTATGCTCATGACCCACTTAAGATAACTGAAAAAGGAGCAATCTACTTCCCTATGGGTAAGGATTTGCGTAGCAAGGAATTTATGGCTACAAGAGAATATCTTGAAAGTCTTGGAGTTCCTACTCTTGGTGTAATAGAGGCACCGGGAAAGATGGAAGGCGGAGATGTTCTTTGGATAGACGAAAAGACCGTTGCCATAGGCAGAGGATACAGAACAAATGATGAGGGTATAAGACAGTTTAAAGAACTGACAAAGGATATAGTAGATGAATATATAATCGTACCTATGCCTCATGGAGACGGAGAGGACTGCTGCCTGCACCTGATGAGCATAATCAGCTTTGTTGATACCGATAAGGCAGTAGTTTATTCAAAATACATGCCTGTATTCTTTAGAGAATATCTTATCGAAAAAGGAATACAGTTAATTGAATGTAACGACGAAGAGTATGACTACCTCGGCTCCAATGTTCTTTGTCTTGCTCCCGGAAAATGCGTAACTATAGCAGGAAATCCTGACATCGTAAAGAAAATGGAGGATGCAGGTGTGGAAGTTTATACATATGAGGGCAAAGAAGTTTCCTACAGAGGAACAGGTGGCCCAACATGCCTGACAGCTCCTTTATACAGATTATAAAGGCGGTGGAAAATGAAAACAGATAAAAGGGAGGACAGAAGCCAAGCAGTAAAGGAAACTCTTCTTGGCTATGTAGCAGCAGTCAGCACTTCCAATTCACCCGGGGAAAGAGAGGCTGAAAAATACTTTACAGATTATTTTTCAAAGCAAGATTATTTTGCAAAAAATCCACAATATTACGGAGCATATCGTATAAAGGATGACGCTTTTGACAGGGCGGCAGTATGGGCCATGGCAAAAGGTCAAGGCGATGAAACTATAGTTATGATACATCATTACGATGTGGTTACAGTTGAGGATTATAAGAGTCTCAAGGCATTTGCATATAGCCCGGAGGAACTTGAAGTAGAACTGCAAAAGATAAAGGACGGTTTTGGCGAGGAAGCCAGAGCCGACCTTGAAAGCGGAAAGTGGCTGTTTGGCAGAGGCGTCTGCGATATGAAAGGCGGAGGCTCCATTCAGATGGCATTGGTAAGCGAATATGCAAAAGAAGCTGCGGAAAACCGGTTTAAAGGAAATGTCATAGTAATAGGAGTGCCTGATGAAGAAAATCTTTCAGCAGGAATGAGAGCGGCTGTTCTTTTACTTAAAGAGCTAAAGGACAAATACGGACTTAAATACAAGCTTATGATAAACTCCGAACCACATCAGCGTAAAGATGAGGCAACAGGCGTATTTTCGCTGGGGACTATAGGCAAGATGATGCCGTACGCTTATGTAAGAGGATATTTGGCTCATGCCGGAAAAGTATTTGAGGGATTGAATCCGGTTAATATCATGTCGGAAATTGTAAGAAATACAGAAGTTAATTTTGCATTTAGCGATGTAAAGGAGGGGGAAGCTGCACCTCCGCCAACATGGCTTTACCTAAGAGACGGAAAAGAATCTTACGATGTATCCATGCCGATTAGTGTAAAGGGATGTTTAAGCGTACTTACACTGAATCGTTCACCAAAGGATGTAATGGAGGAGTTCCGCAAGGTATGCGAGGATTCCTTTGAAGAAGTAATAAAAGACATGAACAGAAACTTTGAAAAATTTGCAGAAGCTACAAATAAATGCGAAAAAAGTCTTCCGTGGAAAACCAAAGTTTCGGATTTCGGACAGCTGTGCAGCGAAGCACAAAAATCATACGGCGACGAGTTCGATAAAGCATATGAAATGAAAATAGAGGCTCTGAAAGATGAAATAAAGAACGGAGTTAAAAATCTGATAGACGCAAATTTTGAGCTTGTTGAATTTGTATATGACTTTATTCACGATTTGTCTCCGAGAGTGGTAATAGGAATGATTCCGCCTTATTATCCTAATGTGTCTTGTGCAGTTACGGGAAATAAAGACGAAATGGATAAGTTTTCAGATTTACTTGAAGGATTTGTTTGCGAGGAATTCGGACAGAGATACTCTAAAGAATATTTTTATACCGGAATTTGCGATTTGAGTTACTGTGGAGTAATTAAGCGTGAAGAAACGGAAGAAAGCTTAAAAAGATTTATGCCGTTCTTTGAGAATATTTACAGTCTGCCCCTGAAAGAGATGGAAGAAACCCAAATGCCATGTATAAATATAGGACCTTGGGGAAAGGATTTCCATAAACTCACAGAAAGGGTATATAAAGAAGATTTATATGAAAGAACACCGGCAATTTTAGATTTTGCAGTTAAGTCTGTTCTTGAAAAAGACGTACTATCCTGAAAGGAGAAGTAAAATGAATATTGAAGAATTGATAACAGTCATAGTAAACGATTACTTATGGGGCACTCCTATGGTAGTATTTATCCTCCTTGCAGGTGCCTACCTTACGGTGAGAACAGGTTTTTTCCAGATAAGAGGATTCAAGATGGCCATGAAAAGGGCATGGAATAACTTCTTTGGAAAAAATAAAGATGATGAAAATGCAGGGGTGCTGTCTCCTTTGGAAGCTATGGCAACTGCTCTCGGAACTACCATTGGTGTGGGAAACATCGGCGGTGTAGCTTCTGCTGTCGCTATAGGAGGTCCCGGAGCAATATTCTGGATGTGGATTTCCGGATTGTTCGGAATGGTAATAAAAAGCGCCGAAATAACATTGGCAGTTCATTACCGCTCCAAGGACGAAAATAACGAAGCTTATGGCGGACCGAACTATTACATGAAAAAAGGCATTGGAATGGAAATGGGGAAAAAGAAGCTTTTTAAAGTGTTGAGCGCACTTTTTATCGTAGGCTTTTCGATGAGCTATTTCATAAACATTCAGACCTATACTGTTGCGGAAGCCATGTCTTCTACTTTCGGAATAAGCATGATGACAAGTGCAATAGTATTTACAATACTGCTTTATATAATGATAAGCGGAGGTATGAAAAGCGTAGGAAGATGGGCAACATTGCTGGTTCCTTTCATGTGCCTGTTCTATATAATCGGCGGACTGGTTATAATTGCCAAGAATATAGAAACAATCCCCGGAATTTTCGGAATGATTTTCCAAGATGCATTCACAGGTACAGCAGCTATCGGTGGTTTTGCCGGAGCAGGCTTTAAACTTGCTATCAAAACAGGTATGTCTCGTTCTGTATTCAGTAACGAAGCAGGATGGGGAACTGCACCTATGATACATGCTTCAGCGAAAGTAGATCATCCTGTAAAACAAGGTATGCTTGGAATATTTGAAGTTTTCGTAGATACATTTGTAATATGTACCATGACTGCTTTGGTTGTTCTCTGTACAGGACAGTGGAATACCGGCATAGAGGGAGCAGACCTTACATTATCCGCATTTGAAGTCGGTATAGGAAGCTTCGGAAGAATAATTCTTGCTGTAGGTGTATTCCTGTTTGGAATTACCACATCCAGCGGACTTTATGCTCAGATTGAGGTAGTATTAAGATATGTTGTTGGAAATTCTAAAATAAAGAAAGCTGCACTCATGTTTTATAAATGGACATATCCATTGCCATCATTGCTTTTGGTAGTTATTTCAGTAGTAAATGAGTTCCAGGGTACAACTGTTTGGCTCATTTCCGATGCAGGTGTCGCATTGCCGATACTCATAAATATAATTGCATTGTTTATACTGGCTCCTAAATTTGCAAGCTTGCTTAAAGATTATAATGCAAGGTATTTGGGAAAGGGAGAAGTTGACAAAGACTTTAAAGTATTTTATGATTCAGAATAGGTAATGGGATATTATCAGAAAATTTAAAGTAAAGGGGGCTTTCGGTTATTGCACCGGAGGCTCCCCGGGACATATACTTGGAACGCTTTATTTGCCTATATCAGGCAAATAAACATTTATGTTGGCAGTTGCTTAGGATGTGAGTTAAATCAACGGCAAAAGGGCTGTTTTGATTTGTCGTTTAAAAAGAATAAAAAAATATTGACAAATATTTTCAAAATTCCGTTGACATGAATCGGCAGTTATGCTAATATAAGTTTCGGCTCGTTAAGTAACAAATATTTAAAAAGCTAAAAAATAAAAAGTTTAAAAAAGTTCTTGACAAACAACACATGATAGTGTATATTAAATAAATGTGTCGAGCAATTACGAACGCAAGGGCGCTTAGCTCAGCTGGGAGAGCATCTGCCTTACAAGCAGAGGGTCATAGGTTCGA
>CAJMLH010000020.1 GCA_905214195.1 uncultured bacterium | reverse complement strand
AGAAAAACCCAGACTCACTCTTATGGTGAGCCGGGCTTTTGTCTACAGTCTGAGAGTTCGGATTTAAACCGAACTCTTTTTTATTGATTTATTATGATACTTTACCTGTTTTCAGTAAAAGCTTCATTGCTTCAAGAACATCAGCGCTATCGTCATAATATGTACCTGTAACAATTACGATTTTGCCGTCTATTACAGCTGCAATTCCTATGCTGTCTGTTTCTCCCACTTCTTTGAGTCTGTCTCTGCCTCCCATAGCATCGATATCGGCTTCTGTCATGTTTCCGTTTTCGATTAAGAGGTCTATCATATCATCGGTAATTTCTGTCTTAGTCTCATAGTATATAACAGGCTCACCGTTGAAAGTTCTCATTTCGTTTTTAACTACGGTGAAACCGTCTATGCCCATATTCTTAAGCTCATCCATAAGGCTGTTCATATCATCTTCTGTAAGCTTGCCTTCAAAATCTTGAGAAATATTCGCATTTACATTAGGACACTGCCCGTCAGGGTTACCTGACATATAAATAGCTTTATCGTAAATGGCGAAATTGCCCATGCTGTTGTCAAATACCCATTTGTCTGTATCATAGCTGCCTGTAAAACCGTTAAAGGATACTTCTTCTGCTGCTGTAGGTTCTTTTGCATCTTCCAAAACAGGGTACTCCGACTCTTTGCTGCTGCATCCTGCCATTACCGCAATCATAGCAAAAATGGCAACTATTGCAATCAATTTCTTTTTCATCTTTTGTTATCCTCCCTAAATATACTATTTATTAAATCGGGCAGAGCTATAAGCCGGGTTCTGTATTTGGCAATCATCTATCTCGACTTGTCATTGCTGACAAGCTCCAGCGACCCACCTTACGGGAGACAGCGGGCAACTGTCTTTTTCCCCTCTTTGGTCTTGCTCCGGATGGGGTTTACACGGCCGATATGTCTCCATATCGCCGGTGAGCTCTTACCTCACCATTTCAACCTTACCACGGCATTACCCGTTTCGGCGGAATGTTTCTGTTGCACTTTCCCTATAGTTACCTACGCCGGACGTTATCCGGCATCCTGCCCTGCGGAGCCCGGACTTTCCTCATTTACAATCTTTGTAAACGCAATTGCCTGCTCTACCCGAATTTAATCAAAACATATATACGGCTACAGAAATGGAATATGTGACAACTATTGCTATAATAAGTCCTATTACCACTATCTTAGCCCAGAATTGCTTTCCTTTTTTCATTTTTCTTACCCCTTTATATCAAAATAAACGGATTAAGGTCTGACTTAGATTCAAATATATTTAAGTCTGTGTTTTTCCTGAGATAATTTGCCATATTAGCAACGAATATCTTCTCACTTCCGTAATGACCTATATCCAATATATTTATTCCCGACTCTCTTGCGTTTTGAGCGTCGTGATATTTTAAATCTCCTGTTATGAAAAGATTGCATCCCATGTCGAAAGCTCTGCGTGCAAATTCAACACCCGCTCCTGTACATATACCGATGTTTTTTACATTAAAATCAAAATCCCCGGCAAATGAAAAAAATCGTTTATCGACATCTATACATTCAGATACCTTATCTATATATTCTCTTATATGACACTCCTTATCTGCTTTACCTATGCGAAGAAATCCCTCGTCTTTATCCTTTTGAATATCACAAAGTCCAAGAAGTTCGGCTAAATAATCATTATTTCCTCTGTCGCATTTGTCGAAAGGAGTGTGGCTTGCATATACATTTATGTTGTTTTGGATAAGTTTAACTATATAGTTTCCCGTAACCTCGTTATCGTAAATGTTTTTTATTGGATTAAAAAACATTGGGTGATGAATAATTATAGCTTCTGCCTCAAGTTCGCATGCTTCATCTATAACATCATCTGTTATTTCCAATGCAACAAGTACATTGGAAACGGGAGCAGTCTCAAATTTAACTTGAAATCCTGAGTTATCCCATGGTTCCTGTATGTATAAAGGACTTATTTTTTCAATTATTTCGCCAAGTTTTTCTATTCTCATAACTTTTCCAATAATCTCTGTATGTAGTCTATTCTGTATTTTTGACTTCTTAGTTCGGTTACAGAAGTATTGTCAGAAGATTCCATACCGTAAAGTATATTTTTTTCTATCTTTAGTTTAATTGACAGATATTCTCTTGTCAAGGGACCCTGAAACTTTATAAGAGAATGAGGATATTGATATTCTATGCGCTCAGGTCCCATAGACCTGATTACAGCTTTTTCTATGGGAACGGCTGTTATAACTTCACAAATATATTTACCCTCTCTTACCAATTGTTCGTTTATAATTGAAAAACCGTTGTTATAAAGCCAGTGTCTGAGTATACCTATGTTGTTTCTCGGCTGTAAAATGAATTTACTGTAGCTTTTGGATTTTGCTTTATCACATCCAAGAATTTCAGTCATGAGTATTCCGCCCATTCCCGCCATAACTATACAATCAACTTCATTATTTTGAAGCACTTCTATTCCGTTACCCAGTCTTAAATCAAAACTTTCTTCAGGATGAAATTTATAACAATTTTCTTCGGCTTTAATTAAAGACCCTTGACTTATATCTGTCATAATTACCTTGGGAGATATGTTGTTTTCCCACAAAAATAATGGGAGGAAACCATGATCAGTTCCGATATCTGCCATGGTTTCTCCTTTTTTTATTTCCTGTGCAATTGTTATAAGTCTGTCGCTTAATTTTATCATTTTATTCAAGGTAATCCTTTAATTTTTTGCTTCTGCTTGGATGACGCAGTTTTCTGAGGGATTTTGCCTCTATCTGTCTGATTCTCTCTCTTGTAACATCAAATTCCTTGCCTACTTCTTCGAGTGTTCTGGCTCTGCCGTCTTCAAGACCGAATCTTAATTTTAAAACTTTCTGTTCTCTCTCTGTCAAAGTGTCAAGCACTTCCACAAGCTGCTCCTTGAGCATGGAGAATGCAGCTGCTTCTGCCGGAGCCGGAACATCATCGTCCGGAATAAAATCTCCAAGATGGCTGTCTTCTTCTTCACCGATAGGAGTTTCAAGGGATACAGGTTCTTGAGCAATTTTTTGTATTTCTCTTACCTTTTCTACAGATATTCCCATTTCTTTGGCTATTTCTTCAGGGCTTGGTTCTCTTCCGTAAGTCTGAAGAAGTTGCCTTGAAACTCTTATAAGTTTGTTAATGGTTTCAACCATATGAACAGGAATTCTTATGGTTCTTGCCTGATCTGCTATAGATCTTGTAATAGCCTGTCTTATCCACCATGTAGCATAAGTGGAAAATTTATATCCTTTGGTATAATCAAATTTGTCTACAGCCTTAATCAGACCTAAGTTCCCTTCCTGAATAAGGTCTAAGAACAACATTCCTCTGCCCACATATCTTTTGGCTATACTTACAACAAGACGAAGATTCGCTTCACAGAGGCGCTTTTTTGCTTCTTCGTCCCCTTTTTCCATTCTCTTGGCAAGTTCTATTTCCTCGTCTGCTGAAAGAAGAGGAACTTTTCCTATTTCCTTAAGATACATTCTGACCGGGTCATCTACTGCTATGCTCTTTGGAATGGTGGATTCTATATCTATTTCACTTGCTTCCTCTACAATGAGTTCGGCATCAGCTTCCACATCGGGATTTTCTGCCAATATTGTGTCAAAATCCTCCGGTTCGGTTTCTGAAACTATTTCGATTCCCTTTGCCATAAGCAGTTCATACATATCATCCATCTGATTTTTATCCAAATCCGATGTCTCGAATATATCTGCAATTTCGGCATATGTCAGTTGATTGTGTGAGTTTTTTCCTTTTTCCAGCAACACGGACAGCATTTCTCCTTTTTTGTCCTTCTCACCTGATACATTTTGCTCTGTCAGGACTTTTTGTTGTTCTGTTTTTTCTGTAGTGCTTTTTTCTTTGCTCATTACATTTTTCCTCCGTGTGCTTTCATTTCTTTTTGAATTTCCATCAATTCCATGGTTATTTTGTCAATCGAATCTTTGTTATTTTCATCTGCAAGAGATAATATGTTTCTCAGTTCCTTTTCTTTTTTAGTCAGCTGCATAAACTTCCATTTATGTATGCACTGTTTAAGAACCTCCTTTTCGTTGCCGGTTATTATGACCTTATCCAAAGCGGCAATCAATTCTTCGCTTTCAGCCGGCTCAAGTCTGTCTGTAACCTGACTCTCAGTAAAGTCCCCATTAAGTCCGTAAAGTTCAAAAGCAATGTTTAAAGTTTTTTGCCCTATATTGCTTTCAAAAACATCTGTATAAGGAAGAAGTTTTTCCGAAAATTCAGGATCAATGAACAGACATTTAAAGAGAGTTGCCTCAAGAGCTGTTATTCTTTCCTTTTCTTCGGTAACTTCATTTGTATGGTTTTCCCTGAAATGATTTTCTTTTTTATTATTGCCTCTTATTTCCAATTTTATAGCGCTTTCGGAAATTCCTGTTTCTCTTGATATCTTTTTAATATATATATCACATTCAACAGGACTTAAATCAGATAAAATATAAGAAATCTTTTTCATATAGTCTACCTTACCGTCTTCGGTATTTAAGTCAAGACCCCTCTTGGCAGCCTCAATCTTGTAATCTATATAAGGAAGCGCACTGTCTGTAAGTTTTAAGAATGCTTCTCTGTCATTCTTTTTGATGTATTCATCCGGATCTTTTCCGTCGGTTACATGAAGAACTTTAACCTTGCAGTTTTCTCCTCTCAAGACTTCAATTCCCCTCAAAGCAGCTTTCTGTCCCGCAGCATCGGCATCATATGATAAAATTACATTCTTAGTATAACGGTTTATAAGTTTTGCCTGATTCTCTGTAAGTGCCGTTCCAAGAGATGCTGCAACATTTCTGACTCCGTTCTGGTAAAGGGATATGACATCCATATATCCTTCAACAATAAGGGCATTGCCGGATTTTCCTATGTCTTGCCTTGTTATATTAAGCGCATATAGATTGTTTTTTTTCTGAAAGACCCTATTCTCAGGTGAGTTAAGGTATTTGGGCATATCTTCGTTGTTTATTGCTCTTCCTCCGAAACCTATTACCTTTCCGGCGGTATTTATTATCGGGAAAATAACACGATTTCTGAATTTATCATAATATCGGTCTCCCTTTTGTGACAGCAATCCAAGTTCTACGAGTATTTTTTCGTCTGTACCTTTACTCTTGAAATAATTGTACAGACTGTTCCAGCTGTCTTCGGCATAACCAAGTCCGAATTTTTTGATTATGGCATCCTGTATGCCTCTTTTTTGCATATATGTATATCCGGGATTTTTCTTTTCGGTAAGATTCCTGTAAAAAAAACGAGCCGCTTCTCTGTTTATCTGATAGTACTTTTCACGGTCATCGCTATATGCAGTCCTTTGAATATTGATTCCGTATTCATCTGCAAGTTTTTGTACTGCTTCATTAAAGTCTAAGTTATAATACTTTTCAACAAACGAGACTACATCTCCGGATGCTCCGCATCCTCCGAAACATGTAAAAATCTGTTTCTGAGGCGATACTATGAATGATGGCGTTTTTTCATTATGAAAAGGGCAAAGACCTTTATAGTTAGCCCCTGCTCTTTTAAGTTCAACGCTCCTACCTATAACATCAACAATATCTATTTGGTTTTTTAATTCTTCTATTGCTTCTTTACTAAAAGAAAAACTCATTTCTTACTCCAAAAAACATCATTATATGTTCTTATACGCAAAAAATGAGTGATTTCCTTTTTTTATTTTTAAATTTTTTATTTCCAACTTTTAGGTACAAATAAATCTGTATAGATATTCAGTGCAAACCTGTCGGTCATACCTGCTATATAATCCTTTACCGCCTCGTTTACACCGTCATTTTCTGCTGTTTTCTGCAAATCGTGGGGTAATTTATCAGGGTTTTTCAAGAAATAATTATATAGAGAACTTATAACGACTTCCACCTTTGCCAAATCTTCTTCTTTCTTTACCCTGCTGCTTTTATATACATGAGAAAACATAAAAGTCCTGAGTTTTTGCAGTTCTTCTTTAAAATCATCACTTTGAAGAATTCTTTCTTTTTCACTGCTGTTTTTTATAATATCTTTAACCATATTGTCTATTCTCTCTCCATGGCTGTATCCAAACAGTTCCAGAGCAGACCTTGGTATGTCGTTCATAGATATTACTCCGCTTCTCAGTGCGTCATCTATATCATGATTTATATAGGCAACACGGTCACTTATTTTTACTACCTGCCCCTCAAGTGTCAATGGCACTCCGCTGCCTGTATGATTTACTATACCGTTCCTTACTTCCAATGTCAGATTCATACCACGGCGAGAAGCTGTAGACTCAAGTACATCTACTACTCTGAGACTTTGAACATTGTGATTAAAACCTCCCGGATGAACTGAATTCAACACATCTTCACCATTGTGACCGAAAGGAGTATGTCCAAGGTCATGTCCCAGCGCTATGGCCTCGGTAAGGTCTTCATTAAGGTTAAGTGCTCTTGATATAGTTCTTGCGATTTGCGACACCTCAATGGTATGAGTAAGTCTTGTTCTGAAATGGTCTCCCTCAGGAGCAAGAAAAACCTGAGTCTTGTGCATAAGTCTTCTGAAAGACTTTGAGTGTATTATCCTATCTCTGTCTCTCTGAAATTCGGTTCTTATGCTGCATTTTTCTTCAGTAAATTCTCTTCCTTTTGATTCTGCACTTTTGGCAGCTAAAGGAGACAGTATTTCCTTTTCCCTCTTTTCTAAATCTTCTCTCATCAACATAGAAATCCCCTTTATTTCATACCGGTATGACCAAATCCGCCGGCACCTCTTTCTGTTTCGTCTATAGTTTCAGTAAACTTAAATTCACATCTGATGTATGACGAAAAAACCACCTGTGCAATTCTGTCTCCGTCATATATAGTGTAAGGTTCACTGCCGAAATTGATAAGAGGCACATTCCATTCTCCTCTGTAATCACTGTCAACAGTTCCAACGCCGTTTACAAGACCTATTCCGTGCTTTATGGAAAGGCCGGAGCGTGCCCTTACTTGAGCCTCTATTCCAGGAGGAAGTTCTACAAAAATACCTGTAGGGATAAGTCTTCTTTCTCCCGGCTCAAGTGTAACAGGTTTATCAAGATAAGCTCTCAAATCAGCACCTGCCGCACCTGCTGTTTCATATGACGGCAATCTGCCGCTTTTACTTATTATCTTTATTTCTGTCTTTTCCATATTTTAAGCCCTTACGAGTTTTTTTAGATTTATATCTTTATCTGTCAAACATACTGCCGAATAATTTTCAATGTTACATATAAGTTTTTTTGCATCATCTATAGATTCTTTAGAAACTTTTTCTATACCCTCTATAACTTCGTCCTGCTCATATACCTTGCCTAAAAGCAAAAGATTTTTGCCTATATTGAACATTCTGCTGGCTACATTTTCCTGTCCGAATATATAGCTGCTTTTGAGCTGCTCCTTAGACATTAGTATTTCCTCTTCTGTCAGGCCATTTTTGTCAAGTATATCCAGTTCTTCTTTTATTCCGTCTATTGCCATACCTATCTTGTCATGGCTTACACCTGCATATATGTTGTAATATCCGTCAGTGCTGAAAGTGCTGTTGGTGGAATACACGCTGTATGCAAGTCCCTTTTCTTCTCTTATATTCTGGAAAAATCTTGAGCTCATGCTTCCGCCCATAACATTGTTCAGTACGGCAAAATCATAGTACATAGGGCTGTCGATACTTATACTTCTTACAGCCATACATATGTGAGACTGTTTAATATCCTTTTTTATTACCTTAAATCCGGGAACATAAGGCTTTTCTTCATGGATTTCCAATGCTCTTGACTCTTTTAACTTATTAAACTTGTCTGAAAGATATGCACAGAAATCATCTTTGTCGAAGCTTCCGGCAACAGATATGACTATTGAATCTCTGCTGTATGCATTTTCCTTATAATCTACTATTACAGGTCTTGTAATGCGTGAAAGTGATGTCTTGGTTCCTATTATTGAATTCCCAAGAGGTGAATCCTTAAATACAAGTTCAGTGATGCTGTCATGTACCAAATCATCGGGCTGGTCTTGTATCATTTTTATCTCTTCGCAAATTACTTGCCTTTCCTTAGTCATCTCCCTGCTGTCAAAAACTGCATTGTTTACCATATCGATTATGACTTCTGCTCCATCTTTTAAATGGGAACTTATAGTCTTTACATAATAACAAGTTGCTTCTTTTCCGGTAAAGGCATTCATCTGCCCGCCTATCTTGTCAACATCTTCTGCAATCTTTCTTGAGCTTCTTTTCTCTGTTCCTTTGAACATCATATGTTCAATAAAATGAGAAATGCCTGCAACCGAAGGCGTTTCGTTTACGGCACCGTTTTTTACCCATATGCCAAATGCCGCCGATTTGACATGGTCCAATTCTTCCATTACTACTCTTATACCGCAGTCTAAAGTCCTTATATCAATATTTCCCATGTTGTTTCCTCCAAAAAATTTCATTTTATATAATAACACATTTTCTTTGATTTTCATATACTAACAGAGAAAGATATTGGACTATTTAAGGAGGTAAAATATATGAGCTGCTTTGGTGGGAGAGTATCCCAAGACCTCTATCAAAACTGCTGTAACGCCAATACTATCTGTGAATTCAACGGAGATATAGACAGTTTAAAAAGTGAACCTATCTATGTTCAGAAGGTTTTCGATGCTGTTCTTTTTAATCTTCAGGGAATGAAAACCGTACAGAATCAGACATTCACTCCTAAAATTCCTTCGTGTCACAGAGTAAAAAGAGTTATAGATATAAGGTGTAAGAGGAGTTTCAATCCTTACAATGTAGATGACCCGTCCAATTTGAAGTTGGATGTTAATACAAGTATTTCCGGCGCAACTTTTTTGCAGAATGCATCAGGTGAACAATTAACCGTTGTAGGTGCAGACGGCAACTGTTCTGAAAGGCTTCTTTATGCAGAGACAGACAGCTGTGATGAAAAATGTATGGGGACACCGATATTCGGAACTCAAAATATAGCCATAACGGGAAATGTGATAATAGAACTTGATTTGCTTCTTTGCGATAGCTGCAACAATGATGTCGTGTTTACTGTATGCACCAATGTAAATATTGCAGATGCTTCTCATCCTCTGATACTTACTAATTTCTTTGAAATTTGTATGCCTTCGTCTGTTGATACTGCATTTGTGCCGAGATTTACAGAGTTCTGTAATTCGGCATGTGAAGCAAGGCTTGCAACTAACAACTGCGGCAGAGATTTAACTGTAAGTAATGACGGATGCGTATGCGGAAACCTTATTATCGCAATATGTGTTACATGTGAAAAGAAAATCGTTGTACCTGTTCAGCTGTGCGTTCTTTCGACAGGATATGCGCAGGCTGCCGTTCAGCAAAACTCCATTTGCACTGCTTTTCCGCCGTTGTTTCCGAATCAGATTAAAGAAGAGGACACAAAAGAAAATTGCGGCGTAGATTGTGATAATACATGCGAACCTGAATATGCACACGATTGCTGTAATCCATGCGTGAGAAATGACAATTCAGAATGCAGGCCGCAAAGACCTCAGCCAAGGAGATAAATAAAAAAGCTACTTTGTAATAAATGTTGAGATGGCTGAAAACAATTTCAGTTGTCTCAACATTTTTGTTAGCCGATTGCCTTTTTCCTCAGATGTCTTTTTTATCAATTCGCAGCATTCTGCAAAAACTTTGACTTCTAATCGCCCTTCTTGCTTTGGAGCCCGATAGCTTTCTTTTTTGGGAAAGTCTTTCTGTTGCTACAAGTATATGATCTGCTTTTGTATCTGTATCCACTCTATAGTGTACAGTTCATTCAGCACTATGTTGTCAGAAATAAGCTTTTTCTCTAATTTTGACAACATTTGACTCATCTTTTCTTTGATTTGGTACATTTTTTCTCTTCTTTTCACTGCTTTGTTGTCAAATTTTCGGATTTCGGCAAAACTGACAAAACTTTTTCGGTTTTTTGTTGCTAAATTTCTTATTTTTCAAGATTGTGACAACATTTTTTCAAAAAGTGTTGTCATAACAGGACATTTTTTTAAAATCAGCCACTTGTTGGCATTTTACGACAAATTTTGACCTATTTATTAGGTGATTTGTCGGCTGTTTTGTTAAAACCCATCAATTTGGTCAACAATTTTACGGCAAGAGGCATAGAAATTCTATAGCTTCGCTGAAATATCTAAGAGATAACACTCCGTCAAGCAGCAAAGGGTAGAAATTTATGATTTATAAGTTTTGCTCATATAAAAAGGCGGCTTACACCGCCCATATTTATTATATAATCTACATAAACAATTGTCTTTTCCTCAGCTTTGTATTTTATTTTCTTATAAAGAAGCGATTATCAAAAATGTGATAAAAAAAGCAGCAAAAATAGATCCTATTGCGCTCACAATCCATCCTATTCTCTTAGGCCCTTTTGTGAATTTAAACATATATATACCAAACGCTGCCAAAGCCCAAAATGCAATTAAATAAATAATAAGTTCTTTCATTGTGCTTTCCTCTCATACTCAAGTATTATCAGACCAATTTTATATCCGTATCCTTTTGCTATTTACATAGTTCCACTAGAGACCATTTGAGAACCTTAAATAAATAAAATCACTGCATCGGGGAGCTGCCTTTGAATACACGAGCCGTTCTATATTCAATCAACACACTCTAATTGTTTTTTGTACCGTATTTTCTTATAAAGAAGCGATGATAGCCAATGTTATAGCAATAGTAAGAAATATAGAGCCGATTGCATTTGCGATCCATCCTTGTCTCTGAGGTCCTTTTGTAAATTTGAACATATATATTTCAAATGCTATTATCAATGCCAAGATTATAAAAATAATGAAAACTTTCATTGTACTCTCCTTATATTCAAGTGTTATAACACCCACATTGCTAATCATAGCAATGTGAGTGTCTCAAATCAAATTTAATTGAATTTTTATGAATATGTAGTTAGTGTACCAACTTTATATCCATATCCTTTTACCATTTTTCCTCCCTGATGTTTTCGAATTTCAACTTTGTCTATTGTAATTTTTATACCTCCGGGAGCATTGTTTTTCACTCCGTCAACAATTCTGTTCAATAGTTCACCTTTTAGAGCCCCATATATCAATGATACAATAGTAGTTATAGCAACACCTTGGAATACTCCCATAATAGCAACAATAGTATATGCCAAATCATATTTACTGTAACTATCTCCAACTAAAGCTGCTATTTGGGCATAGCTAATTTTAAAAGTATGTGATTCTACCACATCTCCAACTGCCATAGGAATAATTGTACCGCTTGTTTCTTTTGAAGAAGAAGTATCATCTGTAACTAATATATCATCCATTGATATACTTTGCCCTGTAATAGAAGAAGTCATCTTATTTGTATTTTTATCATATATCAAAAAATCAATTTCTTCTCCCTTAACAATTTCATATTTAATTTCTTGTTTTGTTTCATTTACTCTCATCACAGCAAATGTATCTCCGTCACTCATATATACGCTATTGTTATTTAGTGCCATGACTGAAATATTGCCATTAGATGTTTCTACTGAAATACCTGTTTAGGCAAATACACTGACAGTGCAAGTTATAAATAATGCAGATATAACTGTTAGTACGGTAAAGATTTTCCAAATTTTTTTCATTTTAATTCTCCAATCTTAAAACAATTGAACTAACTGATTCTTATCATATCCCCGTTTCGCATACGCATCACCTTACAATTCCATCAAATGTAATATGTTACTTAATTAAACTATTATTGATATGGCTCAAGTAAAGCAAGCACTTTGTTTGTTTAATAAAATTTTAACATATATTTTCTTATTGTCAACAGTATTGATTTTTCTTATCGCCTATTTTCCGCCACTGCCCGCTGATTATGTATGTGTTTTTTATACTTCCTCAATATACCTTTTATTTATGACCTACCACTCAATATGTGTTTGACAAACCTACAAACACCCTGCTCCTCTTTTTTATTTCATATTGGCTTTTTCCTCCAAAAGTATTATAATATATTGGTTACGAAGTTTATCATTTCAATTTTATAACAGGAGAAACTCCATGAAAAAGCCTGTATGTTATATAATAGGAGCCGGCGAACATTTAACTCCGCTTCCCCAAAAAAATTCAAAAGATATGGTAATAGCCGCAGACGGCGGTTACTCCTTTCTTTCTTCCCTTGGCAGAGCTGCCGACATAATCATAGGCGATTTCGATTCCCTCGGTTTTGTGCCTTGCGGCAATAATGTTGTAGTGCTATCACCCATCAAGGATAATACCGATATGGAAGCTGCCATAGAAGAGGGCTGGAACTGTGGATACCGATTTTTCGCCATATACGGAGGTTTAGGAGGCAGAATAGACCACACAATAGCCAATATTCAGTGTATTGCCTCAATTGCAGCAAGAGGCGGCAGAGGATTTCTCATTGGCAAGGATTCGATAATCACTGCTATTCACAACGATAAAATATGTTTTTCACCTGAATCATCAGGCTACATATCAGTTTTTTCCCATGATGAAAAAGCTTATGGAGTATATGAGTCGGGGCTTAAATACAGCCTAAATGATTCTACCCTTTCCAACAAAGCTTCACTTGGTGTAAGCAACGAATTTACAGGCATAGAAAGCTGCATTTCCGTTAGAGATGGAACCCTTATAATCGTTTACCCTATCGGAACTGAAGAAATATATAAATAACAAGGAGATTTACAAAATGAAAAAGCAAAATATAGAGACAATATGTATTCAAGGCGGATATAATCCGGCAAACGGACAGCCTCGTCAGCTTCCAATTATACAAAGCACCACTTACAGATATGACACCAGTGAAGATATGGGCAAGCTGTTTGATCTTGAATCAGACGGATATATGTACTCAAGACTTGCAAATCCAACATGTGACATGGTGGCAAAAAAGATAGCTGCTATGGAGGGCGGCTCTGCTGCAATGCTTACAAGTTCCGGACAAGCCGCAAATTTCTATGCAATATTCAATATAGCCTCATGTGGAGATCATATAGTAGCCTCCTCCACCATATACGGCGGTACTTTTAACTTGTTTTCCGTAACTATGAAACGCATGGGAATAGACTTTACTTTTGTAAGCCCGGATTGCAGTAATGAAGAACTTAATGCTGCTTTCAGAGAAAATACCAAGGCTGTTTTTGGAGAAACCATAGCAAACCCTGCTCTTACAGTGCTTGATATAGAAAAGTTCGCAAAGGCTGCCCATGAACACGGAGTTCCTCTTATTATCGATAATACCTTTGCAACTCCTGTTAATTGCAGACCTTTTGAATGGGGCGCCGATATAGTTACCCATTCAACCACAAAATATATGGAAGGTCATGCAGCTACCATAGGTGGCTGTATCGTGGACAGCGGCAAATTCGACTGGACAAAATATCCTGAAAAATTTCCGGGACTTTGCATCCCTGATGACAGTTACCATGGAGTAACATATACTGAAAGATTCGGTCTTGAGGGCGCTTTTATAACCAAAGCCGTAGCTCAGCTTATGCGTGATTTCGGCTCTACCCCATCACCACAGAGTGCATTCCTTTTGAGCCTCGGTCTTGAAAGTCTTCCTGTAAGAATGGAGCGCCACTGCTCCAATGCACTTAAAATGGCTCAATTCCTTGAAGACCACAGTCAAGTAGCTTGGGTAAACTACCCTGACCTTGCTTCAAACAAATATCACGATTTGGCGTCCAAATATTTGCCTAAGGGTTCTTGCGGCGTCATAAGTTTCGGTATTAAAGGCGGAAGAAAAGCCGCTGAGGAATTTATGGGACATCTGAAACTTGCTTCCATAGAAACTCATGTTGCCGATTCAAGAACATGTTGCCTGCACCCTGCAAGTTCCACTCATCGTCAAATGACAGAAGCACAGCTTCAAGACGCAGGAGTTCCCGGTGACCTTATAAGAATATCCATCGGACTTGAAAACATAGACGACCTCATCGAGGATGTTTCAAACGCCCTTAAAAAATTAAAATAAAACGCTGTAACATAGAAAGGACATTATCAGAATGCCTATAAAAATACCTAACGATTTACCTGCAACAAAAACACTAACCAACGAGAATATATTCGTCATGACCGAGACGAGAGCCATAACTCAGGACATTCGTCCTCTAAAGGTTCTTCTCTTAAACCTCATGCCGAAAAAAATAGAAACGGAAACTCAGCTTTCAAGGCTTATAGGAAATACTCCTCTTCAGGTAGAGTTGGAACTCATCATGACCAAGTCTCATGTTTCCACTCATACACCGGAGGAACATCTGTTGTCTTTTTATAAGACATTTGAGGATGTCAAAGACGGCAATTTCGACGGTCTTATCATAACGGGCGCTCCTGTGGAGCTGCTTCCTTTTGAAGAAGTGGAATATTGGGAAGAACTGTGTGAAATTATGGAATGGAGCAAAACCCATGTACACAGTACATTCCATATATGCTGGGGTGCTCAGGCAGGTCTTTACTATCACTATGGAATTCCAAAACATCGCCTGCCTGAAAAGATGTTTGGAGTATTTAATCACAAAATGGAAGTCAAAAACAGCATTCTTTTCAGAGGCTTTGACGATACCTTTTATGTCCCCCATTCGAGGCATACTACTGTATACCGTGAGGATATAGAAAATGTCCCTCAACTTGATATCCTAGCTTCTTCCAAGGAGGCCGGAGTTTATGCCGTAGCAACCGAGTCAGGAGAGCAAATATTTATCATGGGTCATTCGGAATACGATGCCTTAACACTTGAGGCTGAATATCTCAGAGATAAAAACAACGGACTTCCTATAGAAGTCCCGAAAAACTATTATCCCAATGACGATGACAGTTTGGAGCCGGTAGTCACATGGCGTTCATGTGCCAATCTGCTTTATTCCAACTGGCTCAATTATTTCGTATACCAGACTACTCCGTTCGATCTTACTACATTAAAAAAATTGTAATTACAAAAAAGGGTGCTATGGTAAATGTTCGGGGAATCTTGCATTGTTTTGCGGCATTGGTTTGGACTGTACCGAACTACATGAACTGTACCCCGTGTCGTGGGCTTATTGGCTAAAGTTATGATTTTAGGCGAAATAGCCAACAAACCATTATTGCCTGAACCGGGTCGAAAGAAGCAGTCAAACCTAATATAACAAGTATTATAGGAACAAAAATGGGCAACCCAATCTGATGGGCTGCCCATTTTTTATTGATTTTTATTTCACTTCTATTCCCGCTTCTTTCATCATTCTTTTTATGATTATCTTGGTATTCATTTCATAAGCTCTGAAAGGCTGTTCTTTCCCTCTTTTTTCACTCCAGTATAATTCTTTGTGAGCCTCAAAAATTTCATCTAAACTCTTGCCTTCTGAGATAAGCTTTTCTATTATTGTTCTTTCTCTTTCTGCCTCCTCAATATACATATCGAAATATACACTGTTGAAGCTGCGGTCAAGTATACCATAATGAGATACAAGTAAATATTCAAACGGCAATAATTTCATAAAACGAGCAGATTCGAGGCTTTCATCAAAGCTTTTTAATATGGAAGTCCTTAATATACCTTCTTTTGAAATTACCCCTGTAGATTCCGAAGCCATAAGAATACCCTCAGGCTGCATCAGGTACGACATACAGCAATCTGTGTGCCCTTTAGTTTCAAAAGCGAGTATTTTTTCTTCTCCCAAATCCAATATATCTCCGCTCTTCAAAACCTTATCTATCCTAAGACCCTCAGAAGTAACCTCATTGGGATCTCTGTCATAATGTTCGGCTGCCGTTTTTCCCATAGATTCTATCATGGCTACAGCTCCCGGTCTTTCAAAAACCTGCTTTGCCTTTTCGGCTCCGCAAACTTCTATATCAGGCCACCTTTCGATTATGTAAGGCAATGCTCCCATGTGATCGTAATGGGAATGGGAAATCAATATATAATCTAACTTTCTGTTTCCCAGCACTTTCTCTGTATTTTCTATAAGTTCTTTTTCGAAACATGCCATTCCGCAATCATAAAGTGCCGTTTTTTTGCTCCCCAATATAAGAATAGCCTCTCCTCCCGGTCCTCCCGTAACTCTGACAAGTGGCTTAGGGAAATCTTCATTCTTCAAATTCATGTGGTTCTCCTTTTTTCTTAAGTATAATAAAATTTATTGCAAGCATAATTATCATAACAATACCGGCATATCCCATCACAGGGGTAACATATTTCACTACATTTTTAAAGCCTATAAGTCCCAACACAAACGATAGTATACCGGCCAAAACTATGATTTTTTTCTTCTTTTTTCCTTCTTTCAGCTTAGTTGTAAAGCCATAAAAATTGCTTGTAGCTGTCGAATATATTGCCAGAAACAAGATTACTGTATACATTATTCCAAGTCCGCCCGATACCCCGGAAGCATATCCCAGTACCGGCATATCAAGCTGCTGAGACATTGCTCCGTCTCTTTGAACAGTAATCAATATGAGCATGGCCAGTATGCCCAAAAATAATCCTCCCGCAAAATCGCCTGTTACGACAGCCTTTTTATCTCTTGCGTTTATGGTGGCTGCGGCGACAACCGCTATCATGGCCATAACATTGTATGAAGTGTATAAAACAGCCGACATCCACCAGTTTGGTGCAGCAGGCGAAACCTCTATATCATCGTAAGGAAAATTTTTTTCCGGAACATTTATGAGAACTATTATACATGTTGCAATCATCAAAATACACAAAAGAGGCATTATAAATTTAAAAACTTTTGAAATTCTTTCAAAATCTCCTAAAACAGTTGCTATGACCAATACCGTAATCAATGCTCCTCCCACCCAGTACGGCATTTTGAAATGCTGGTGAATCAACGCTCCGGCTGCGGAGGACATAGCTACCATAACTACAGCCAATGTTCCGGCCATAAAGTATCCGACAAAGTTCTGTAATTTTTTGTTGCTGCCCGGAACTATAACCTCTCCCATATCATGACTGTTAAGGCACTTTGCATTATGACTTACTATAAATCCAACTAACATAAATAAGGCTGCAAAAATCAGAACTCCCAATCTTCCATCTGTTCCGAATACACCGAAAAACTGCCATGTTTCTCTTCCGGAAGCAAAGCCTGCACCCATTATTGCGCCTATGTACATCACAGCAACATGGAGACCGCTTAACCCTTTGTTTTGAACTGCCTGTGAATTTAAATCATTATTTTCACCGTTCATAATACGCTCTCCTCTATGTTTTCACTCTCCTTACTTTCTCTGTATTCACCATAACTGAAAAATACAAGACCAACCCATATTATCGCAAAGGCTATAAGCTGAATCGGCTCAAAAGGCTCTTTGAACATGAATATACCTATAATAAGGGATATAGTCGGTGAAATGTAATTAAACAGCCCTACAGTGAAAAGATTGAGTTTATTGGCGGCATCAGCAAAAGAAACCAAAGGAATAGCAGTAAACAAACCACAAAGCATTAACAACCAGTATTTGTAACTCTCAGTTCCCCATACGGCGTCTAATGCTCCCTGCCCTGTTACTTCTATGTATATCACTACTGCAAGTCCCACCGGAAGTAAGAATATTGTCTCATATAAAAGCGAGAGTATGGGCGGCATTGCGAAGTTCTTTTTTATAGCGGCATATATAGAGAATGTGGCTGCAAGGCTCAATGCAACAATCGGAATTTCCTTAAAGTATATTATCACCGCCGCAACGCCAAGCGCTGCCAGCACAAAAGCCGTTATTTTATATTTGCTCATCTTATCCTTAAACAGAATAATTCCAAACAGACAGATAGCAAGCGGTTCTATGTAATATCCTATACATGTCTGTATTACAAGATTTGCATTTACAGCCCATATGTATATCGACCAGTTGGCAGTTATCAAAATACCTGCCAGTACATACCTTATTACTGTTTTTTTATCTTTAAGAGGTTCAAAAATAGTCTTTTTGTCATATACGACAAGTGCCGCTATAAAACATACAACAGCTACAAGAACTATTCTGTAGAATATTATTACCCAAGAGTTGATTGGTCTTAAAATCTGCCAATATATAGGCATAATTCCCCACCAAATATTACATATAAGTGATGAGATAATTCCCTGCCTGTAATCTTTTTTGCTGTCTAAGGTTACCTGACATGACTTGTCTTTCATTTTTTAACTCCCTGTATTATCTTAGTATTTCATTAAAAAAAACAAGGGAACGAACCGTTCCCTTGTTTTTCAAGTTTAAAACAGTCCTCCCAAAAGGCCTCCGCCCTTATTATCGTTGCAGAAAAGACAGTAAATAATTACTATAAGTATTATAAGCCAAATAAGGTTATTTCCGTTATTTTCGTCTCTGCAATAACAATCCCTGAAGCATTTATCCTGACACTCTTCCCTGCAACATTCCATCTTTCTGAAATCGTCTCCCATATTAACCTCCATTCAAACTATGTATGTACAAAGAGCAATCTTCGACTTGATTAGCTTTCTCTGCTTACACACACTTTGATATTATAATATGCTTGAGACTTGCGGAATGTTATTGTTGATTTTCTTCTTGCTGTGCCGCAGCTATTACATCTGCAAATGACATTATATAATCATCTAACTTGTAATCTCTGCAAGCATCAAAATCATAATAGAATTTATCTCCGTCAAGTTTTTCAAGACGGGAAAGAATCAATGCATCTCTTAAATTTTCAATACGCTCCTGACCTGTAAGCACACTGCTGCATACAACTTTTGAGTCTACGGAATACCAGTTTCTGAATCTGTTAAGTTCTTCTGCAAAGTTAGCCGTAACATTGTCTTCGTCTTTATTCTTAGCCAACCCAACCAGTGACCGTCTTATATTATCCATCAATAAATAAAACTCCGCATCGCCATCAGGATAAAAATCCGACAGCTCTTCAAAGTAATTGTCTATCAAAAGTGCTATATTGTCTCTATCCGCAGATTCGACTATAGCATAAATCTCTTCATAGGGAATATCTTCTTCACATTCAAGAAGAGCAGCCATATTTTCAAAATACTCAAAATCACGAGGCGATTCTATATCTAAATATTCGTACAGTTTCTCTCTGTTCATAATTTGTATTTCTCCTTATCTACATCTACAGTTCCAAATTTTTAAATTTCAAAATCAAATCAGACCTTTCTGTTTCAAGTACCTTTTGAATCATGTTGGAAAAATTTTCAGAAAGGTCACTGGCATAAAATATATTTTCTCTGTCATTATATTCAGCTGCAAAAGCATCATTTTCCTCAAGCAGTCTTGTTACAGGTGTAAGGATTTCCTTTGAAGGATTTATAATCTTCAGTTCCGGATAGATCCTCTTTATGTTGTCTTTTATAAGAGGATAATGAGTACATCCGAAAACTAATGTATCTATTTTGTTTTCTCTTATAAAATCATCCATATAGTAACGAATTGTAAGGTCCATTATTTCATTTTCAATTATGCCCTCTTCTATTAAAGGTACAAATGCCGGTGTTGCCTTTTCGTATACTTTTAGTTTATCATTTAATTTTTTTATCTTACTCTTATAATCTCCGCTGGCTATTGTAGCCTTGGTAGCTATAATTCCTATGCTGTTTTCTTCATTGCATTTTTCAGCTACAGCGAAAGCACCCTGATCTATAATGCCAACTATAGGTATGCTTGGAAATCTATTACGCAAATCCTCAAGGCAAGTAGCACTTATGGTATTACATGCTATAACCAACATTTTAACATCTTTAGATACAAGAAAATCTGCTATCTGAAATGCATATTGTTTTATTGTCGATACAGCTTTTGAACCATACGGAGTTCTTGCCGTATCTCCAAAATATATTACCCTTTCATATGGCAGGTTTTTAAAGATATTGGGTATACTGGTAAGTCCTCCCAGCCCCGAATCAAAAAAACCTATAGGTCTGTTATCCATTTATGTAATATTCCTTTCCAAAATGTGGTATAATAAACGCAACTGATTTATATAATCCTTTCCGCACGGCGAGTGGTAGCGTTTATTGAATCGCCTTTGACTGACTTGAGGGCGGTATAAGTGTTTATTGAAAAAGCATATGATAAATGCTTTTAATCACAATTTTATATTATACTACATGAAATAAATTTTATCTATATAGGAGGCAAAAATGTCAGACAAAAATTTAAAGCAAAGAAACGAGATTCCTCAGGAATATAAATGGAATATCGGCGCAATGTATCCTGATGAAGCAAAGTGGGAAGAAGATGTGGCACAGTGTATCTGCCGTGCAGAAAACTTCAAAAACTTCAGCGGAAAACTTGCTGATTCTGCCGATTTTCTGCTCAATGCCCTAACCGAAAGAGACGAAATATGGCAAAAATTAGAACACGCTTTCGTATATGCCGCAATGAAAAAAGACGAAGATAACCGTGTAGATAAGTATCAGGCAATGGACGACAAATGTTCGGCTGCTATGGCAAAAGTTGCAGCGGCTATGTCTTTCTTCACACCTGAGCTTCTTGCCGTACCTGAAGAAAAAATATTCAGCTTCATAGCCGAAGAACCCGGTCTGTCCGTTTACGAATTTCTCTTAAAATCTATGCTTCGTGAAAAAGAGCATGTGCTGACTGCACCGGAAGAAAATATACTGGCACAGATGTCAGAGGTAACAGGCGCTACCAATGATGTATTCAAAATGCTCAATAATGCCGATATGACTTTCGGCGCTGTCATTGATGAGGACGGCGACGAAGTAACTCTCACCCACGGCAATTATATAACCTTTATGGAAAGCCATGACAGAAACATAAGAAAAGCAGCTTTCACCAACATGTATGAAGCCTATAAAAAGCTTAATAATACTCTTGCCACCAACTACAATTACAATGTAAAAACCGATGTAGTCTCATCAAGAATAAGAAAATACGATTCATCTTTAGCGGCCGCATTAGACGGAGGCAACATTCCTCTCAGCGTATACCACAATCTTATAAAAGAGGTTCATGAATATCTTCCTGTAGTTCACCGCTATATAGCTCTTCGAAAGAAAGTTCTCGGAGTCGATCATCTCAGAATGTACGATGTATATGTACCACTTGTAGAGACTCCGAAAAAAGATATCTCTTTTGATGAAGCAGTGGAAATCATGACCGAAGGTCTTGCTCCTTTAGGAGAAGAATATATAAGCCAAGTAAAAAAAGGTATAAAAGAAGGCTGGATAGATGTATACGAAAATCAAGGAAAGACAAGCGGTGCATACAGCTTTGGTTCATATGACAGCATGCCTTATATATTACTGAATTACACCAATACTCTCAAGGATGTTTTTACAATCGTCCATGAAATGGGTCATTCCATGCATTCATACTATACCAGAAAAACTCAGCCATACACCTACGGCGATCATTCGATTTTTACGGCAGAAGTTGCTTCAACAGTCAACGAATCTCTGCTGATAAAACATCTCCTTGCCACCGAAAAAGACGAAAATATGCGCAAATATTTGCTTAACTATTATATTGAAGAGTTCAGAACAACTCTTTTCCGTCAAACAATGTTTGCAGAGTTTGAGCTTTTAGCTCACGAGGAAATAGAAAAAGGAGGAGTTTTGACAGCAGGCTGGCTGAATGACACTTACAACAGACTTAATGACATGTACTTTGGTCCTGAAATGGAAGACGACGGATATATAAGATATGAATGGTCAAGAATACCTCATTTTTACCGTGGATTCTATGTGTACCAATATGCTACCGGTTACTCTGCTGCCACAGCAATTTCGGCAAAGATACTTTCTGAGGGTAAAGAAGCTCGTGATAGTTATATTGAATTTCTAAAGAGCGGTTCATCAGACTACCCTGTTGAACTCTTAAAAATAGCGGGCGTTGATATGGCCTCCCCTCAGCCGGTCAAAATGGCTATGGAAACATTTAAATCACTTGTTGATGAATTGGAAAAAATGTTGTAATATCAAATTATGAACAAGAAAATTTTTATTTACAAAAATGATACGGAAATATCAAGCATAATAGAAAAAACTTTAAGGAAAAAACTTGTAAAATCAGGACTGAGAGCATTTAACACATATGATGAAGATACGCAGCTTATCATATGCATCGGCGGAGACGGAACGCTTCTTAGACTTGTACAGGATTTTGGTTTTCCCAAAACTCCAATAGTCGGTATCAATACCGGTCATCTTGGTTTTTTCCAAGAGGTACTCCCGGAAAAAACAGACGATTTCATATTTTTGTACAACCAGGGAAGATACAGTATTCAAAGTCTAAACGGAGTAACATGCAAAATAAAAACCGATTGCAGTGTAACTAAGCATACTGCTCTTAATGAAATAACCATAAAGGGCATGCTTACCCATCCGGTGCATTTGAACATTTCCATAAATAACAGTTTTATAGAAAGATTCAGCGGAGACGGAATCTGTGTCTCAACCCCTGCAGGAAGCACTGCATATAACTATGCATTAGGCGGCAGCATAATTGATCCGAGATTAAATGTACTCCAAGTTACGCCAATCGCTCCTATACAGAATGTGGCATATCGTTCGCTTACCTCCGGCATACTTCTTCCGTCCAATGACAAGCTTACTGTAATTCCATGCAGCGAACTTGACTCCACACTGAGTATAACTTATGACGGTATGCTTGAAGAATACAATAATGTCAAAGAAATTACACTCTATCTTTCAAGAAAAAAAATAAACCTCATAAGGTTCGACAACTATCAGTTCTGGGAAAAAGTAAAAAGCAAATTTTTATAAAGGATATTTTACACAAATGACGCAATTCACATATATTGTAAAAGAAACAGATAAGGAGCTCACTGTAAAGGAGCTCCTTAAACGTAATTTTCATTTTTCTTCAAGACTTCTTACTAAGATTAAGCAGCAGGATTTGGCAAAACTCAATGGTCTTCCGGTGCGAGGATGGATGAATCCTGCCCCCGGAGATAAGTTGACAGTAACTTTGCCTGAGGAAACTTCTGACTTCCCTCCTGAGGATATCCCGATTTCAGTGATCTTTGAAGATGAATCTCTTCTTGTTATAAACAAACAGCCGGGGTTTGTGGTTCACCCCACCAAGGGAAAGCCAAATCATACCATAGCCAACGGCATAGCCAAAAAGATAGAAGACGAGGGGCAAGGCTATAAGATTAGATTTGCCAACAGACTGGATATGAATACTTCCGGACTTCTGATAATAGCAAAAAACGGCTTCGTTCAGGAACAGCTGATTCGTCAGATGAAAGCCGGTATAACAGAAAAGAAATATCTTGCCATACTGGACGGATATATAGAAGATGACTACGGAACTGTAAATGCTCCCATAGGACGCCCGGATCCCAATGAGGTCGAACGATGGATATTACCTGTTGAGGACGGCGGCTTTGATTCCATAACCCACTACCATGTCTTAAAGCGTTTCGATAGAGGATACACTCTTGCGGAGATTTCTCTTGAAACGGGAAGAACTCATCAGATTCGTGTTCATATGGCATCAATAGGCCACCCGGTTACAGGTGATCACCTGTACAATAACGGCGACCCCTTTCTTTACAGAAAGCTTAACGGAGATTTCAGGCGCATAGAGGGAGAAGAAGAAAAAAGCACATCAAAGTACATAGACAGACAAGCTCTCCATGCATATAAGCTGTCATTTATTCATCCCATAACAGAAAAAAAGCTTTGTCTTGAGGCTCCAATGCCATCCGACATGGAAGAAATGATAAAAAGGATATCGTGTTGATATCCTTTTTATCGTTTTAGATATTACTTAAAGTTACTATTTAAACTACAGAATAAATCCCGCCACAAGATAAAGCACAATAGTTACAGCTGCAAATATTCCGCAGTAAGGAAGCTGAGTCTTTACATGGTCTATTATATTACAGCCTGTAGTAGCACAGCTCATAATAGTAGTATCAGATACAGGCGATGCATGGTCTCCGAATATACTTCCGCCCCATACTGCCGAAGCAATAAGAGGAATACTCATTCCTAAGTTTACCGCCATAGGAATGGCAATTACAGACATAATAGCCATAGTTCCCATAGATGTTCCTGTTGCAAAAGAAAGTATACATGCCATTATAAATACCAGTACCGGTAAAAGACCGGGTGTCAGGAACTGTTCAAAAAGTGAAGATAAATATTCTCCCGTTCCAAGTTCTTTTACTATAGGTGATAATGTAAATGCAAACATCAATATCGCTGCGATTGAAAGCATTGAGGAAGCACCTTTAAATACATTATCAATAAATCCTTTAAAAGTATATATTTTCTGTGTTATTGTAAGTATTCCACAAATCACCAAAGCAACAAATACTCCCCAAAGCAATGCCTGCATACCATTACCGTTAAGAAGGTTTCCTCCGCCTGTTATAAACAATGCTGTTATAACTCCTGTTATCATTCCAAGCATAGGCAGAAGCAGATTTATCATTCTTGGTTTATCCGCATCTATTTCTATATCTTCATCTCCCTTACTTGCATCGGGATTGGATTTTGGGTCATCGAGATATCCTGTTTCTAACGCCCTCTTTTCTGCTTTTTTCATAGGACCAAAGTCCATACCTAAAAGTGAGAGAACCAGACATCCGATAACCGCTATGAGACAATAAAAATTAAGCGGTATGGATTCCACCAAAACTGTCATTGCATCGCTTTCAGCCACACCTCCTGATGTAAGGTAGCCAATCATAGAAGCTAACCATCCGCTCAAAGGTATCAACACACACACCGGGGTTGAGGTTGAATGAACGAGAAATGCTGCTTTTTCATGAGGAACTTTTAAAGCATCATTTATGGGTCTTGTTACCGAACCTACTACCATACAGCTTAAAGAGCCTGATGTAAAGATAAGTACACCCAAAAGCCATGTAAAAAAGTTCGCACCTTTTTTACTTTTTATTATTGCTCTCTTTTTTACCATTACATCAACAAATCCTGTTATACCGCCGGATCTTTCAATGATATAAATAATTGCACCAATCAAAAGTATGGACATAAGTACTATAGTATTTCCCGTGCTGGTAAATACATTGATTACTCCGTTTAATGAATCATTAAGAGCTGCGCCTATATTCCAACCATCAAGAATAGTATATCCCAGCACTACACCGATCATCAAAGCCAGAAAAACATTTTTTGTTATAACCGCAAGAGCTATAGTACATACCGGTGGAATAATTGATAAAAATCCAAATTCCATTTTTTCATCTCCTTTTCTTCATTTATATTTAAGACATTCCTTGATGTCAAAATGACTTTTAATATTTTCTTACTGATTTTCCAAGGGAGTCGTTGATTATAGCATGTTTTTCTGCTGCCACTTCTCCGGCTATAATAACATACTCAATACCCTCGGGTTTTGCAGCAGGGTTGTTAAATGTCGCATTATCACTTATATTTTCCAAATCAAATATAACGATATCTGCATCAGAACCTACATTCAGTCTGCCTTTATTATCAAGACCAAGCTTTTTTGCTTGCATCGTTGACATCTTATTTATAGCATCATATAAAGAAATCTTTCCGGTTTTCACATAATTTTTTATGAACCTTGGGAATGTTCCCGCTCCTCTCGGATGTCCCTGACCATTATTAAAAAGTCCGTCGCTTGCAAGCATTACATTTGGGTGAAGCAGTGCCATATCAACATCTTCATGTTTCATAACATGACAAACGGTTATAGTTTCAGGTGCTTCTCTTCTTAACTCCTCAAATATTTCAGCGTTGCATCTTAATCCCTTGTACTTTCCTTCGCAAATTTCTACCACCGAATAATCTGTATTATATCTTTCAAGGAATCCGCTGTCATATGTAGTCTCTCCTATCCTTGTGCTAAATGCATAATATGGATAACAATCTGCTGTAACATCATAATTGTTGGATTTATAGGCATCTATAACTTCAAGCATTTCTTTCATCTGCCCAAATCCTCCCATACTTCCAACATGGGAAACCTGTACCGGAATTTTTAAATTCTCACCTATATCTATAAGTTCCTGCATAGCATCAAATATATAATCAGCATCGTTTCTCACATGAGCGCTTATCATTTTGTTTGATGGTATACAAAGGCTTCCACATTCCATAAGCTCTCTTTCATTGATTCCGGGAACATATCTTATTCCGAATGAAATTCCCACGCACCCCTTATCCAAAGCGTCTTTTATCATTATTTTCATATCCGCAAGTTCTTTATCTGATATTTCAGTATATTTATCAGTATGACCTGCTTTATTTCTAAAATATGTATGTCCGGCACACATAGCCATGTTTATCGGTGCTCCGTCTTTATCTACAGTATTTAGGAATTCTACAGGATCCATGTAGTTATCTCCGCAATTTCCTCCAACGGCGGTTGTCACTCCCATCTGAAGCATAGCTCTGAGAATAGAATCTTTAATCTGGCCTTTTTCATTGTCATAGCCCTCTTCATGCATATGGATATCAATGAATCCCGGAACTACATATTTTCCTTCGGCTTCAATAACTTTTTCACAACAAGGTTCTTTTCTTGTAACCTCTGTGATTTTTCCGTCTTCAATTACTAAATTAAGCTTAGAATTTACTCCGTTGGCCGGATCTATAACAAATCCGTTTTTTATTAAAGTTCTCATCACAAATTCCTTTCTATGTTGATTTATTTCTCTATTTTAAAGAATCAGGAACTATATCATTGGAAAGCATATTCTCATAAGTTTGGCGTCTTACTATCAGTTCATCTCTTCCATCTTTTACAAGAACCACTGCCGGCACAAGATTTCTGTTATAATTGGATGCCATGGAATACCCGTAAGCTCCTGTTGAAAATATAGCTATTATGTCTCCCGTTTCAGGCTCTGCCATTTCTATATCTTTCATCAGAATATCTCCCGACTCGCAGCATTTGCCACATACTGTAACTTTATCATTTCTTTGGCAAGAAGCTTTGTTCGCTATAACCCCGTCATATTTGGCCTGATAAAGGGCCGGTCTTATATTGTCAGTCATCCCTCCGTCTACCGAAACATATTTTCTTATTCCGGGTATGTTCTTTATGCGACCTACAGTATAAAGACTTATGCCTGCTTCTGCCACAATGCTTCTTCCCGGCTCTATTACGAGCGCCGGGAGCTCTGCGTTTTCCTCTTTGTAAAACTCTTTGACTCTTTCAATCAAAGGCTCGAGGAAATAGCCGTAAGGCTTTCTGTTCTCATCAGTATAAGTTACTCCGAAACCACCTCCCATGTTTATTTCTTTTATGTCAAAATCATATCTGTCCTTAATATTCTTAATATGATTCAAAGTAACATTAAGTGCCTGTATATAAGGTTCTTTATCAAAAAGTTGAGAGCCTATATGGAAATGGAATCCCAAGAACTCCACATAAGGCGAATCTATAGCTCTTTTGACTTCGTTGTAAAGTTCCTCTTCATCCTGAGGCATTCCGAATTTTGAATCTTTCTTACCCGTAATTATATAATCATGGGAATCTGCCTTTATACCCGGTGTTATACGATATAAAATATTTGCTTTTTTATCTTTTCTTGCGCAGATGTCCTCTATTAGTTTTAATTCACCTATGCCGTCTACTATTATTCTCCCTATGCCATAGTCTATAGCAGCTTCCAATTCTTCCGGCAACTTATTGTTTCCGTTAAACTCTATTCTTTCAGGCGGAAAACCTGCTTTTATAGCTGTATAAAGTTCTCCGCCGGAAACCACATCTATACACATTCCTTCTCTTTCGCAGATTTTCATCATTGCCAATGTGCAAAATGCTTTGCAGGCATAAGCCACTCTTGCATTAGGGTATTTATCTGTAAAAGCTTCTTTGAGCTGAGAAAATCTTTCTAAAATATCATTTTCTGACATAACATACAATGGCGTGCCGTATTTCTTCGCCAATTCGACCGTATTGCAGCCGTCAAAATACAATATTCCGTCTTTTATTGTTCTCGTCATTTTAAAATTCCTTTCGATGAAATATATATTTTATAGTTGCAAATAAAATAAGCAAAAAATATGCCAAAATGTCACATGACTTGTAAAAACACAAAAACCGTTGAAATATCAACGGTTTTCTTGTTTTATATATATTTGTTTTTTTATTTAAGCTTAAATATGAGTCTCTTTTTGTAGATTTTCGTCTCAGTTTAGAGACTAAATATTCAAATTGAGAGTCTTTAATTTTTTATAAAACGACGACCTCGGAAGATCAAGTTCTTCCATAGCTTTAACTTTGTCGCCGCCGTTTCTCTCTATAGCATCTTCAATAATTCTTCTTTCTTCTTTATCAAGTTTTTCTTTAAGCGTAAGGCTTCTGTCGTCTTCATATGCCTTAGGCAGCATCAGATGTTCGGAATATATCAGCTCTTCATCACATATCGCTACTGCACATTCAACTGCGTTCTTTAACTCTCTTACATTTCCCGGCCAAGGGTAAGACATTATTATATCTATGGCCTCTTGAGAAAACTGCTTGGGTTTAACGCCATACTCCTTGCAATATTGATTTAATATTGAGTTTGCCAAAAAATACAAATCGCTTTTGCGTTCTCTGAGAGGCGGTATGTATATCGGAAATACATTTATTCTGTAATACAGGTCCTTTCTGAAATTGCCGCTTTCCACCTCTTTTTCCAAGTTCTTGTTTGTTGCCGTTATAATCCTGACATCAACATCTATAGGTTTAGTGTCTCCTACCCTGTAAATACGCTTATTTTGAATCACATGGAGCAGCTTTACCTGCATTTCCGGTGATATATCGCCTATCTCGTCCAAAAAAATAGTGCCGCCGCTTGCTTCTTCAAAGTAACCTGCCTTTCCCTGAGCATTTGCGCCTGTAAACGCTCCCGGTGCATACCCGAAAAGCTCGCTTTCAAAAAGAGTAGGAGAAATGGCATTGCAGCAAACTTCAACAAAAGGCTTGTCGGGCATCTGTATGTCGTGTATTTCTTTTGCAAGCACCGACTTTCCGGTACCGCTTTCTCCTGTAAGCATAACATTGAACCGATTCTTTGCTGCCTTAACTGCAAGTCGTTTTACACTTATCAAGCTTTTATCGTTTCCGATAAAGTTTTTGAAGCCGTCTATGCCGGCATTTTCTTCCTCCGAAAGCTTTTTCTTTTTCAGCTTTTCTATTTCCGCAGCCATCACATCTCTTGATGCCGGCTGATTCTGAAGAACCTCCTTATCCTGTATGAAAATATATACTCCGTCTTCACGGCCGCCTATTTTTAGCCTTACCATATGACAATACATGGGTCGCTTGTGTATATTGTAAACATTTTTTACACTGTGACCGTTTTCCTGTCCCATTACAAGCTTTATGTCTTCTATAAATTTATCTCCCTCAAACAGTTCCTCAATTCTTCTTCCTATATGGGGCATCAGGTCACATTTATCACCGGCGTTTTTTTTGGCAATGAATTTCCTGCCAAGCAAAAGCTTACCGATTTCTTCGTTTCTGAAGCCGTATCCTCTCGCCTGAAAAAACTTTACCTTTCCCGTATTTTTATCAAGAACGACCATATGTCCTATAGCCTCCAGATATGTCATTCTGTAATCGACATTGTTGACAGTAATTGATATTGTGCTGTTTTTTTCATCTATTACTGCGGAGATATTATATCCTAAATACCTACGGTTTAATTCCATCGTCTGTTTCAAATCATAGTTGTGGGCGACCTTATAAACCGGCTCTATTTTTTTGTTTTTATAAACTCCTACAGCCAAAACAGCGTCTCCTGTTTTTATATTGTTGTCGAATATATTTATCAGCCTAAGATCTTCCGGAGAAAGTCCGTCGTCGTTCCCCAAATCGTTATCTGCTATTATTATGATGTCACCCTCTTCAACAACCCCCTCGGCATGTCCCTGAGTATATGACGGAAGTCTTATTCCTGTCATTTCCTTTGCCGGATTGCTGTAAGCGCCGATATTGTAATCTTCTTGTATATATATAAGTCCTCTGCCGAGACCTGAGGCGATACTCTCAAAGGCTGCAATAGTCTTGCCGTGATCGTCCATAAATAACATCCTCTTTCATTTATCTGTTTTCGTCTATATATTTCTGCACTCGCTCTCCGTCGGTAGGCAGCTCCACATAAGTAAGACCCCTCTTTTGATATCCGTCGGCGCCGTTTCCTGCGATTATCATAACCCATCCGTCTTCGATATTATTGCAGGCATATGATATGGCCTCGCCTCTGTCCTCAATAGTAGTTACAGGTTTATTATCATCTATGTGCTGCTTTATCTGATTGCATATATCCATTACAGATTCCGTACCGGGATCTTGTTCTGTCAGAACTATCTTATCGGCATAAATATTTGCCAATTCTCCCAAATCTTTCCGTCGATTATATGCCTTATTTCCATGGCATCCGAATACAAGCATAATTTTTCTTCCGGGATAAAGTTTCTTTACATTTTCAAACAATGTCTGATAACTGAGTTTATTGTGAGCATAATCTACAATTACATCGACATCTTTGTTGTTCATATGATAAAGTTCCATTCGTCCCGCTACTTTTACGGAAGCTAACCCTCTTTTAATATTTTCAAACGGCACTCCCAAAGCTCCGGTCATAGCTATGGCGGCAAGTGCATTAGAAGCATTATAAAATCCCCCTATGCTCACCGTAATTTTTTCTATGCCACCTTTATGTTTAACTTTGAAAGAAAGGCAATCCGGAGTCGATGTTATATCATATCCGTAATAATCCGCATTTTTGTTGTTTCCAAAAGTTATTACATTTTCGCATCTGTCCTCGGCTTCTTTCATAACTCTTGGCAGATATTTTTCTTCCATATCCAGATTGATACAAGCTGTATCACTCTGACTGAAAATCTTAAGCTTAGAATTAAAATAATCTTCTATGTCAGGATGTTCTCTGTCCGAAATATGATCTTCCGAAATATTGAGAAATCCGCAGACCTTATACTGCAAAGCGTCTGTTCTTCCGTACTTAAGGGCCTGTGATGATGTCTCCATGACTAAATATTTGCATTTGTTCTCGGCACATTCCCATAAAAGTTTATGAAGCTGCAAAGTTTCAGGTGTGGTCATTTTTTTTGCTTTTTCTTTACGCTCGCCGTTATAAGTATATATTCCCGATATGAATCCGATTTCTTTTTCTCCGATTGATTGGCAATAATCATCCATTATGGATTTTACGAATGTGGCAGTGGTGGACTTTCCCTTTGTTCCTGTTATACCTATCATGCTGAGATTTTCGTTCCAAATCTCGTCATAAAAAAATGCTCCTATATCCGACATTGTTTTTCTCATGTCGTTTATGATTATATGAGGAAAGTCTTTTTTTATCTCTTTTTCTGCAATATAGCATATTGCACCTTTTTCTATGGCATCATTTAAATATTCCTCTTTAAAATTTAGGCCTTTGCATATAAAAAGAGTGTTTTCTCTTACATCCATTGAATTATATGATATATATTCTACGGCTTGCTGCTGCACATCTTCCGTATCAGCCGAAATCAGCAAACCGTTATTATCAAGCATAGATACAAACTCTTTCAGGTCTTTTTTTCTCATAGTATCCCTCTCTTTATCAATGTTCTCTCAGGTATCTTGGTATTTGGTTTAAAGCACCTTGAGGTATACATATAATTATAGCACACTCATGCTCAAGAATATACTTCAATAAATAAAAATGTTGAGGAGATACGAACTCTTTTTCTTACTCTCCCCAACATATTGACAATCATATGCTTATATTTTTCAATTCCTCTTGTAATCTTTCTCTGAGACCTGCCATCTTGACAAAATTCATATTCGGAATATACATTCCTTCTACTTTCAAATGCGTTTTATATGCAAAAGCAAGATTTTTGATGCCTTTGTTTATTAAAATATCATACTCCTCATTCAGAGTTTCAATAAGACTTTCGTTCTTTTTAATACCAAGAACATACACATCACCATTCATGTCTATAAGAATTATTTCCTGTTCATTCTCTAAAGCAGAAGATATTT
>CAJMLH010000019.1 GCA_905214195.1 uncultured bacterium | reverse complement strand
AAAATTATAAAAGATGAATAAGTAATAAAAAAGAACATAATACAATGTGATTCATAAGTAAATCAAAGTATTGACATTGTTACAAAGCAGAACTTAATATATATTTATACAAAGCCGAAGTAAAAGGGAGAGAATGCTGTATGAAATATTTTGGAATGAAAAGAGTAGCAGAGCCACTTGGAACTATACCGCCGACAGCATGGTGCCTGGACAATTCAAAAACGGTACAGGCCGGGGAAATGCGGGTGGCGATAGAGGTTATAAAATTGGAGGGAGATAATTTCAGTCAAATATGCAGTGACTGCGAATATAACGAAAGCCGTATTAAAGAAAGGATATTAACGATAATAAATAAGCGAGGAAAGCTGCAAAATCCTTATACTGAAAGCAGTGGAATTCTTGCAGGAACTGTAGAAGAAATTCATCCTGATTTTGACGGAGGAAATTTTAAAGTAGGAGACAGGATTATAAGTCTTGCATCTATTGCGGGATTTCCAATGTTTATAGATAAGATAACCAAGATAGACTATAATTACGGTGAAATATGGTGCAGTGGATATGCAATAGTATTTGAAACTTCTCAGATAGAAAAAAGGCCTGAAGATATAGATATAAAGCCGCTTCTCTGTGCCCTTGACGAAGAAGGCAGCTTGATTGATATCAAGGATATTATGTCAGAGAAAAGACCCAACAATATAGCTATAGTTGGCAGTAATCTTATAGACACTCTGCTTTATGCGCAGCTTTCAAGGAACTACGGAGGAAGCGGCATAAGGATAATCTCTGTTATAGATGTTGATTCGCTGACTTATATAAATAAAAAGGAATTTGAAAAAACTTTCAGACATTTGATAGATGAAGTTTATTTTGCCGATATGTCAAGGCCGGTCGATGTATATGAACATATATCCAAAGAAGAGCATAGACAGGAGATGGATGCTGTTATAAATCTTGAGGATATCAAAGGAGCCGAAACTGTTTCGGCACTTCTTATCAGAAATAAAGGATTTTTGTTCCATGCAGGCGTTAGGAAAAACTATTTTCAGAGTTTGCTTGCTATAGATTGTCTCGGAAAAGAAGTGACCAGCTATGCGTTGGACGGATATGCAGAAGATGCTTATGAATTTGCATCTGACTTGACGAGACAGCTTGCAAAAAATTTAAAAGAAATAGATACGATTCTTTCTCATCGTTCAAGGAAAACCGTTGCAATCAGCGGAATGAAAAGGAAAAAGGCTGAAAAAGACAACAACAAAGCTGAAGATTTTGTGTACATGGACCCTGTTACCGGCGATTTGGTAGACACTGTAATCAATGTGGCAAAGTATGACTGTAATGTTATAATTCAGGGGGAAACAGGCGTAGGAAAGGAAAAAATACTCGATTTGCTTCACAGAAACAGTCCGAGGAGAGGTCAGCCGTGCGTTAAGATAAATTGTGCAACCATTCAGGAAAACCTTGCAGAATCTGAATTTTTCGGTTATGAAAAGGGATCTTTTACAGGAGCACAGGCTACAGGAAAAGAAGGATATTTTGAGATGGCAAATAACGGAACTCTTTTTCTTGACGAGATAGGAAGTTTGCCGCTTGCCATGCAGTCAAAACTTTTGAGAGTTCTTCAGGAAAATTCATATTACAGAGTCGGAGGAACAGAACAAAAAAATGTAAATGTCAGGGTTATCTGTGCCAATAATGTATCTCTTAAAAAACTGGTGGAGGAGGGTAAGTTCAGAGAAGATTTGTATTACAGATTGAATATATGTCTTATAGAAGTGCCGCCTTTGCGCCAGAGAAAAGAGGATATAGCTTGTCTTGCGGAGCATTTCATCAGGCATTACAGCAATAAATACGGAGTTGAAAAAAACTTTACTGTTGATGCGCTCCAAAGGCTTTGTGACTATCATTGGCCCGGCAATGTCCGTGAACTTGAAAACACTGTTCATAGGCTGTATATATCGGATAAAAGCGATTTTATAGATGAATATTCAGTTGACGACCTTTTAAATGACAACTTTTATGATGATATTATGGTAGATATAAAGAAAGAGTTTAAACAAAAGGATAAATTGGATTTTGCAATGATAATGGAAGAACAGGAAAAAAAGCTTATAGCTTATGCTTTGAAAAAAGAGAAAACGACAAGAAAAGCAGCAGAGCTTTTAAATATGCCGCAGCCTACCTTGGCGAGGAAAAAGGTTAAATACGGACTTTAGAATGAAAAACGCAGAGTATGGAAACTCTGCGTTTTTCTGTGTGTGTTTTATTTATAGTATATTTAGAGGGCTTGCTTTGTAAATTAGAGCATTATTTTTCCGTTGAAAGGTGAGTTTACATCGCCGTCGTGTGCGATTTTTTCAAAAGTTTCAAGACCTGCAACGATTGTAGCTTTGATTTCATCATCAGTAAAATCAATTTTTTCTCTTTCTGCGAATGCTTTCATGGAAGCTTTTATTACATCGTAAGCGACATTCTTATCGCTCATCATATTAACATTAACCTCTGTAACAGCATCTCTAAATGCTTTATCCAATAATTCTTTCTTGCTCATTTATATATACCTCCTAAAATTTGTTATCACTTTTCTTTTACATTATTTTATAATGCAAAAGGCGTGCCAAAATATAGAAAAACCTTAAAACGGCTTTAATCAGCCGTTTTAAGGTTTTTGGAATTTCAACAATTTAAAATATAAAGGTAATTTGATTCAATAAAGAATCAAAAACACAAGAAACCCGAATCAAGTTTGAATCAAATTTGAAACAAAACCAAAAACAAAATTAGGATTGGCAAATATTCATGATTATTTACTGAACAATTTGACTCCGTTTTCGCCGTCAATATCCTTGACGCAGACAGAAATCAATTCATCTCTGGATGTAGGTACATTTTTCCCCACATAATCAGCCCTTATAGGGAGTTCCCTGTGTCCTCTGTCGATGAGCACGGCAAGTTGGACGGTTGAAGCACGGCCGTATTTTGAAATTGCGTCAAGAGCGGCTCTTACGGTTCTGCCTGTATATAATACATCATCAACAAGGATAATGTCTTTCCCGGTTAATTTGAAATTTATATTACAATCCGATACGACCGGGTCTATTGAATCTCTTTGGACATCGTCTCTGTAAAGGGAAATGTCCAGTTCTCCCACAGGTACATCAACGCCCTCGATAGTTTTGATATTTGCAGCCAAGAGCTGAGCCAGAGGAAGACCTCTGCGTTTGATACCCAGAATTACTATATTATTTGCTCCGTGGTTGGATTCAAGAATCTGATGAGACATTCGCTTTAGCGCGCGGTTCATATCGGATTCTGTCATCAGGTTTGCTTTAAGAATCATAATTTAGCTCCTTGCCTTTTATAAAAAAGTGTAATTTAATTATCTTAGTGTATTGATGTTTTGTCAAGGAAAAGAAAAATAATATTTAAATGAAAAATTATTGCTTTATATAGATTTTTGATGATATAAGATGTTATACTGTATGCTGATGTATCAATTTAGGAGTTTCAGATGACTGATTTAATTTTATATCTGGGAGTAACTATACTCGGATATTTTTTAGGAAGTAAATTAAGAAGCAAAAAAGAAAGCCTTACATGGACAGGTAAGGTACAGACTGTAGCAATAATGCTGCTTGTTTTGTGCATGGGAGCAAGAATGGGCTCTAATAAGGAGATTATAGATAATCTGAGTACAATAGGGCTTTCTGCATTTTTGATTACAGTGGTTATAATGGCATTTTCGGTTGGAGCTATTTGGATAACACGGAAGCTTCTTAGGATAGACAGATACGGAAGTCTTGAGAAAAGTAAAATTTCCGGGTCAAAAGAGAGCCGAACCGATGAAAACGAAAAGGAATTGGAAGCAGAAGTTCACGCTATAGAGGAAGAGGCGGGGAACGGAAACAAGATGACTTTAATTATTTTAATATTTGTTATTATCGGTATGCTTTTAGGATATTTTGTTATACGAAATGTGTTTGCAGGAAATATGCATGTGTTTGAAAATGCAGCAGGTCTTGGAATAAAAATAGGCTTATGTTTGCTTTTGGTATTTATAGGTGTAGACCTTGGCATAGAGGGCACCGTTGTAAATAATTTTAAAGCAGTGGGACTGAGAATATTCGCAATTCCTCTTGCAGTTATTGTCGGAACATTATCAGCTGCTTTTATAATGTCATTTTTCCTTGATCTTACAGTTAGGGAATCTTTGGCTATAGGAGCAGGTTTCGGCTGGTACACTTTGGCGCCGGGGATAATCATGGAAGCGGGGCATATGACCGCCAGTGCAGTATGTTTTCTGCATAATGTTATGAGGGAGCTGTTTGCAATACTGTTGATTCCTCTCGTGGCTAAAAAGATAGGGTTTGTTGAGACGGTAGGACTGCCGGGTTCTGCCGCAATGGATGTCTGTCTGCCGATTGTTGAGAAAGCAACAAGAGGGGATATTGCCGTTTATTCGTTTATATCAGGCGCGATATTGAGTATTCTGGTGCCGATTTTGGTACCTTTGATTATAGGATAAAAAGGAGTAATAGGATAAGAAATGACACTTTTGATTTTATATTGGGCAATAATGTTGGTATGTTATGCCATAGCTTCAAAGCTTCGTGACAAAAAAGAAAAGTTTTCTTTTGTGGGAAAACTTACAAATGCAGTAATTTGTGTTTTAGTATTTTTGATGGGTCTCAGAATGGGAGCTAACGAAGAGGTTACATCCAACCTTGGAACAATAGGATTGCAATCGCTGTGTATAACCGTATTTGTTGTTGGCGGAAGTATACTTGCGGTGCATATTACAAGAAAACTTTTAAAACTTAACAAAGAGGGAGTTCTTGAAAGCGAAATGACTGAAAGCATTGAAAAAGATGGGGATGAGGCACAGACAGGAGGCGCTAAGTTTACCTTGATAATTCTTGCTTTTGTAGTTTGCGGAATGTTGGCAGGATATTTCTTTATTCCTGAAATATTTGAAAATACAGATGAATTTCAGGCAATGTCGGGAGACTGGCTCGTAGTGGGCATATGCATATTGCTTGGTCTTGCAGGCTTTGACTTGGGAATGGGAGGAAAAGTTGCACAGAGCTTTAAGGGCGCCGGTATAAAAGTAATATTTATTCCGATAGCAGCCGTTGCAGGAAGCCTGATTATGGGAGCCGTATATGGTATGGTTTCATCCCTTACCGTATCGGAATCAGTGGCTATAAGTGCAGGTTTCGGCTGGTACACTTTGGCTCCGGGAATGTTGACCGAGGCAGGGTTTGCAGTAGCAGGCGCAGTATCCTTTATGCATAATGTCATAAGGGAGACTTTGGGAATAGTAATAATCCCTCTTGCAGCTAAAAAAATCGGATACCTTGAGAGTACAGCGATTCCGGGTGTAGCGGCTATGGATGTATGTATATCAATAGTAGAACGGTCATGCAGAGCCGAAACTGTAGTATATTCTTTCTGTACAGGAGCACTTATGTGTTTGTCGGTTCCTATATTCGTTACATTGGCAATAGGTTAGTTAAAGTATAGAAGTTTAATCAGATTGGATAATATCGGAGGAATATAAAAAATGCCGGGCAGACATATTTTTTGTAAATTTGGGTCTGCTTCGGCATTTGTTGTTTTTGCTTTGTGTGAGCATGGAAGCTATATTATTTTTGTAGTCCAATCTTCAACATTAAGAATCCTTGTTACAAAATCTTCATAGAATGACGGTTCGTGTGAAACCAAAAGCACTGTGCCGGGATATTCTTTTAAGGCTCGTTTAAGCTCTTCTTTCGCATCTACATCAAGATGGTTAGTAGGCTCGTCAAGAATGAGCCAGTTGTGTTCACGATTCATTACAATGGCAAGACGAACTTTGGCGTTTTCACCTCCGCTGAGCACTCGCATTTGGTTGGTTATATGCTCGTTGGTTAAGCCGCATTTTGCAAGACAAAGACGCACTTCTCTGTTTTCCATGGAAGGAAACTGTGCCCAGAATGTGTCTAGGGCGCTGACGGTGGAATCCCGGTCGGCTTCTTGTTCAAAATATCCGGGAAATAGATAATCTCCGAGAGAAACTTCCCCTGATATAGGTTTTAGCTTTCCAAGTATGGTTTTAAGCAGAGTGGTTTTGCCCAGACCGTTGGTTCCCACCACGGCAATTTTTTCTCCTCTTTCTATAGTAAATGAGACCGGTTTTGTTAGAGGCTCGTCATAACCTATGACGAGATCTTTTGCTTCTACGATAAATCGGCTTGGAGTTCTTGCCATGAGAAAATTAAATTCCGGTTTTATTTTTTCTTGAGGCTTCTCAAGTATTTCCATTTTATCAAGCTGCCGCTGTCTTGAATGAGCCATTCCTCTCGTCGCTACTCGAGCTTTGTTTCTTGCGATAAAATCTTCCAGTTTTTCTATTTCGGCCTGTTGACGCTGATAAGCTTTAAGCTCTTGTTCTTTTTTTATTTCATACATTCGCATAAAATTCTTGTAGTCGCCTGTGTAGCGGGTCAAGTTGCCGTCTTCGAGATTGTATATTACATTTACTACGGAATTTAAAAACTCCACATCATGGGAAATTAGTATAAAAGCATTTTCATACTCGCTTAAGTATCTGGTGAGCCACACTATATGAGGGTGATCCAGATAATTGGTCGGTTCGTCCAGTATGAGGATCGAGGGGTTTTCTAAAAGGAGCTTTACCAGAAGAACCTTGGTACGCTGTCCCCCTGAAAGATCAGAAACATCTCGGTCAAGGCCTATATCGGTAAGTCCCAGACCTCCGGCAACTTCTTCTATCTTGGAATCCAACTGGTAGAACCCGGAAGATTCAAGCATTTGTTGTATTTCTCCGGCTTCTTCCATCATATCGTTCAAAGACGATTCATCAGCAGTGCTCATATCTTCGTAGAGTTTGAGCATATCTTGTTCTAAGCTGTACATACTGTCAAAGGCTGTTCTCAAGACTTCTCGTATAGTCATACCTTTTTTCAGCACACTGTGCTGGTCTAAATAGCCTACTGTAACATGGCGTGACCATGTTATATTACCCTCATCGGGCATAAGCTTTCCTGTTATTATGTTTAGAAAAGTTGATTTTCCTTCTCCGTTAGCTCCTATAAGTCCTATGTGTTCTCCTTTCAGGAGTCTGAAAGAAGCATTTTCCAATATTTGTCTTGCACCAAATCCGTGTGTAACATTTTCTACTGTCAATAAGCTCATTTTGGGCGTCTCCTTTTGTATTTATAAGTTTGGGCTTTATGAGTCGATGAATATGATATCATAGTGAAGAATAAAATAAAAGAGTATATTTCCGTTGGCATCAGGCTTGTAAAAGCATATTATAATAAAAATCACCTGCCTTAACGCTGTAGAAGATGAGTTTGCGATAATGGCAGGCAGATTGTATTATTTGAAATATTTAATTGAAATATCTAAAGACTCCTTTGACTTTTCCTAAGATTTTAACATCCTTGACGATTATTGGACTCATGGATGAGTTTTCAGGTTGAAGCCTTATGTGTCCGTCTTCTTTGTAAAAAGTTTTAACTGTAGCTTCACTTTCAAATCCATCAAGCATCGCCACGACGATTTCTCCGTTGGAAGCTGTTTCTGTCTGCTGAACTAAAATAAGATCACCATCCATAATTCCGGCTTCTATCATACTTTCGCCTCTGACATGGAGCATGTAGTTTGTTCCTCCTGTAGCATATTGAGCGGGAATGGGAAAAAATTCTTCTATGTTTTCTTCTGCCAGAATCGGTGTCCCTGCAGCCACATTGCCGACGATAGGTATACTTACAATATTGTGTGATATATCATAATCGTCATGATGGTTGGTTTCTTCGCTTGAGTGTTTGCCGGAAAGAGGATCAACTACCATCAGGGCACGAGGTTTTGAAGGGTCTTTAACCAAATAACCCTGTCTGACAAGATTTTCAATATCCTTATGTGCCGTTGATGTTGATTTTATACAGAGTGCAGCACAGATTTCTCTTACTGTGGGAGGATATCCCTTGGTTCTTATCTCCTCTTTCATATAATTAAGTATTTTTTGTTCACGCTCTTTAAGTACTGCCATGGCTTTTCTCCTTATGTTGTATGGTTTTACTATACCATAAAAAGAACAAGAAGTAAACATGTGTTCACATATTTATCTAAATATTTAACAATTGTTTTGGGTATTTGATTTCCTTACCGTCATTTCCGTATTTTTTTCGCTTTCCGCTGATTGAGTCAATATCAACTTTCCATATAGCTGTCCGTGAAAGGCTTTTTTCTATGGCTTTGTCAAAATTGTTCATATTTGACGGGGTGTATCTTTCACATATAAGTCGTAAGGCATTTATTTTTTCTTCATCTCTTATAACTTTCCTTGCAGTGCCTGTGATTATGGCTGATTCGTATTCTGTAGTGAATTTGTCGGATGAGGGGGCTACATCTCCTACGCACACTATTGATACTCTGGGATATGAAGTGAGGATGTTTGTTTTTCGCCCCTCCTTGGCGCAGTGAAAATAGATGGAATCACCGCTTCGTACTATAGAAATCGGTACTGCATAAGGAGCGTCACAGTCCATCATTGAAATGATTGCATATGGGCATTTATCTACAATCTCAAGGGCAAATTCTTTTGGCATTTCTCTGTCTGCTCTTCTCATAATTGCATTGCCTCCTTATATTTGTAACATTCTTCATCATGGGAGTAAATAACTCCGATTGCCTGCAAATATGAATATATTATAGTTGTTCCGACAAATTTCATTCCCCTTGCTTTAAGTTCTTTTGATACGGTATCCGACAGAGGTGAGGAGGTTTTTCCGATTTCGTATACTGTTTTGTTATCGGTGAAGCTCCATATATAATTTGAAAAGGAGCCGTATTCGCTTTTGATTTTTTTGAAAATCAAGGCATTGGTTACAGCTGCATTTATTTTAAGGCGATTTCTGATTATTTTGGGGTTGTTAAGCAACTCGGAAATTTTTTTTTCATTATAACTGCAAACTTTATCTAAGTCGAAATTATCAAAAGCATCTCTGAAAGCTTGGCGCTTGTTTAGTATACATTCCCATGAAAGACCTGCCTGAAATGATTCTAAAATCAGCATTTCAAAGAGGCGGTGGTCGTCGTGACATGGGACAGACCATTCTTCGTCGTGATATTTTATGTAATTGGGATTATTGGGATTTACCCAGTGGCATCTTCTGATGTTTTCATGTGAATTCATATTGACTCCTTTGTATTTTGGAAAATTATAAAAATCGGCAGTTCAGCGGTTTGAAGCAGCTTTTAAGACGAGTGTAAACGGAATAAATTAAATACAGTTAATCTTAAAAAAGCTTTATTGCAAATTGCGAGTTATGTTTAATTAGTATTCTAAATATTTTTTCTCTTGTTCGCAACAGAAAATGAAGAATAAATCGGTATTCAAATTTGATAATGTTTAGACTGTCAGAAGAGAATAGAGTTTTAGAGATTAAAGGAGAACCGTTTTAAGATTGCATTTACGCAAATAGGCTTGACAAATCTCTTTTGTTTTGCTATCACTTTTATAATAATGTTCTAATATGAAAAAAAGAGGTAAAAATGTCATACATATACAGAATAGGAGATGTATCTAAAATACTCAATATATCCAATGAAATGATACGCTATTATGAAAAATGCGGTGTCATTGAGCCTAATCGAAATAATAACAATAAATATCGTGAATATACGATGCATGATATATTTGCATTGACTGAATGTTTATATTATAAAAGCTGGGGGATTAAGCTTTCTGATATAAAAGATTCTATTTACACATATGATAATAATGCACTTAATAATATGTGCTTATATAAAAATGAATTGTCAAAAAAGATTGATTATTTACAGCTTAAGTGTAAGCGTATCGACGAAATTATTCAATATCAAAAAACATTCAGAATCAACGAAGGGAATTATTGGATTAAAATGATTCCTTCAAAAAAAGTTTTTGCGTTTGCAGTCGGAACACAAGAGCAATTTGCCAATGAAGAGTTATTTATTGATAATGAATTTGGAAGCAAGGGATTTTTTAATGATGATTTGATTTTTTTTGATATTGAGATTGAATTAGATAATAGTATTGTAAAATGGAATTATACGATTGAGTCTAAGTATTTTGAATCCTTGGAAGAGTTTAAGGCTTTGCCGGCATTTGAGCAAGGGGAACACTTGTGTCTATGCACAGTTTTAAAAGTTAAAAGTTTTATGGACATAGGCGCAGAGTTGTTAAATCCTATTTTAGATTATGCAAAAGAGAAAAAATATTCAGTTGTAGGCCCTGTTAATACTGTTTTAATTGGCCGTTCTTATGAAAAGAACGAATTCTTCCGCTACATAGAGGTACAAGTGCCTGTTGATATGGACAAGTAGTATACTTGTAACGGATGCTTCTTGTTTTTTGATATCGGGGATTGATCTTGAAATGTTTTCAAGCTTTATAATAAATTTGATTGTTATAAAAGGAGAAAACATAAGGTTATGAACTGTATGAGAAAAAGTATAAATGATTTTTTAAAAAGAAAAGATATAGTAATCACCCCACAAAGATATTTAGTTGATGTTTTATCGCAAATGGCGCAGGCTGTTTTTGCTTCATTGCTGATTGGGTTAATTTTTAAAACAATTGGAGAACAAGGGAATACCATTTTGGGGCATTTTTTTGTATTTGACGCACTAATAGAATTGGGACGGTTTGCTATGAAAATGGTTGGACCGGCAATTGGTGTAGCAGTAGCATATGGAGTTAAAGCACCGCCGCTTGTATTATATACAAGTGCTATTACAGGGGCTTTAGGCGCAGGGGTAGGTGGTGAGGCTGCAGCTCTGATTGCCTCATTAGTAGGAGCTGAGTTTGGAAAACTTGTATCAAAAGAAACTCGAGTTGATATTTTAGTTACACCGGGAGTATGTTTACTTGCAGGATCAATCACAGCGACTTTTGCCGGCCCTGCTGCAAAAGCTTTATTAGAGGGGATAGGAATAATCATAATGCAGGCAACGCATTTACAGCCGTTTTTTATGGGTATCATTGTAGGTTTATGTGTAGGGTATGTATTAACATCGCCATTGTCAAGCACGGCTTTATGCATAATGCTTAATTTATCGGGAATTGCGGCAGGAGCCGCAGCGGTTGGCTGTTGCGTGCAAATGGTAGGTTTTGCTGCAATTAGTTATAGAGATTGTAAAATGGGAGGAGTTATGGCAATGGGATTGGGCTCATCTATGTTTCAAATGCCTAACATTATAAAAAACCCTTGGATATTGCTGCCGACTACATTGACGACTATCATTTTGGCGCCGATTGGCACATGCCTTTTTAAAATGGTTAATACACCGGCCGGAGCAGGCATGGGTACTTGTGGATTTGTTGGACAAATATTTACCTTTACAGAGATGGGAGTTAATGTGGTTATTGTTATTCAGGTTGCTTTGCTGCATTTTATTTTACCTGTTGTTTTATGTTTATTCTTTGACTGGATTCTTAGAAAAAAAGGAAAAATAAAAGACGGTGACTATTATTTGGATTTGTAAAGAAAATGATTTTGGATTATAAACTTTATTGTGCAAAAATAAACCGCCAAAAATCGATGAATTTCAACGACTTTGGCGGTTTTTGTTTATGGCGCACCAAGTGAGAATCGAACTCACGACCAACACATTCGGAGTGTGCTACTCTATCCCCTGAGCTATTGGTGCATGATATATATATTTATATCATAATTTCGATTTTATTTAAAGTAATATTTTGAAGCTTAGATAAAATCATCAATGGGCGGCAGCTGTGATACCCCTGATTAAACAAAAGCGGCTTGAGCATATAGAAAACTCAGCCGCTGTAAATCAATGGTTTACATGTTGACAGATGGAGAAACTCTGCCGCAAATGTCTTGAGCGTTCAAAATAAAAGAGCAATTTATCATGGCGGTATTACCGTTGGTTTTATCACGCACTGACAGACCCGTTAAGCGACCGGTTTCTGACATAAACTGTTGTGGAACTGTATAATACAGCGGGAAAACCGAGGGAAGAGAAAGAATTTTTGAAGAAATGGCAGCCGGGGCACAGAACTTACCACCCTCATTTATCATATATATTTTCCTGCATATGCCGGATAAGACAGCGGCACTTTCTAAAGCATAAAGACCATCTCCTATAATTGAGATGGTTTTGTTGCTTAATAATGATAAGTCAGATGGAATCTGATAATCTATGCCGTTTTGAAAAAAAGCCGATTCACCGGGAATACCGGGCGAAACCTTTGTATCGTATATTGTAAAGTAAAAATTTCTCATTTTAACCTCCGGAATTTTCATAGTTCTGATGAAATTGTTGTTTTAGTTAGTATTTCCAAGGTTATTGCATGTATACATTGACAAATTATAAAAATGTGAGATAATTGTACTAAAGTACAAAATTGTACAACAGTACAATTTACGAAAGAGAAGTCGGTTAAATTTAAGTTTACCGGCAGAATGCCTTTTTATTGAAGACGCAACATTATATTGGGAGAAGTTATGGAAGAAAAAAGTAACCAAAAACTTACAAAAAAAGAAAATGCAGCACAGGTGATTAAATTTGCAATTTTTTCTGTTTCGGCAGGAATTATACAAACGCTGTCTTTTACTTTGGTAAACGAACTTACAACATGGAAATATACACCGTGCTATCTTATTGCGCTGACCCTTTCTGTAGTATGGAATTTTACGCTGAACAGAGAATTCACATTTAAGTCGGCAAACAATGTCCCTGTTGCCATGGTCAAAGTGGCAGTGTTTTACTGCATATTTACACCACTTTCAACATGGTGGGGAGCTGCCCTAACGAAAGCGGGATGGAATGAATATATAGTGCTGTTTGGTACTATGGCGGTAAATCTTACAACTGAATTTTTGTATGACAGGTTTTTCGTTTTCAGAGGAACAATGAATACAAATAAGAGGGCGATGAAAGGAAAATAATATGGGAAAGCTCTCAAAGAAAGAAAAAAGCAGGCTGAAAATAATGCATACAGCCAAGGGGTTATTTGAAAAGAACGGTATAGACAGCGTGACATTTGCCCAAATAGCAGAGGGGGCAGATATGTGCCGAAGCACTGTGTTTAACCACTTTTCAAATGTGACTGAGCTTATGCTTGCCATAATAAGCCAGGAGATAGAAGATATAAGAGACTATTGCAGAGAAAAAAGTTATACGGGCAAAGAGTTGATTTATTCACTGTTTGATAAGCTCATAGAGGACACAACTTATTATCCTATGCTGGCTACGAGGCTGATAAACAATGCCATTTTGAGTCATGACATACAGAATCCGGTTAAAACCATAGAAGAAATGACTGTGTCGGGGCTTAAAGAGGCGGGATATGAAGACGAGGAAAGCAGATACTTGGCTATAATGATATCGGGAGCATATTTCGGCCTTGTAAATCATTACCATATAAATGATTTGAATTTTGAAAGAAAAAAGATGGAAAAAGAATTTCACCGATTATTAAACAAGATAATTTGAGGAGGTATTTTTATGGAAAACTGTGGAATAAGCAGATGGGACGATCCGGCAAAGATTAACGCCGAACTTAAAGCACTTACAGATGAACCGATATGGGAGGTGAATGATGATTATTATCAGAACACCATATTGAAATATTATGATGAAAAATGTAAAACATCCCGTGCAATATATGAAGAGGCAAAAGAATATATTCCCGGAGGGGTTCAGCACAATCTGGCATTTAATAAGCCGTTTCCTGTGGCTTTTGTCAAGGCCGGCGGAGCATATCTTTATGATGAAGACGGAAACGAATATATAGATTTTCTTCAGGCAGGAGGACCTACAATTCTGGGAAGCAATTATGAACCGATAAAAGAAAAGGTTATAGAACTTCTCAATACATGTGGGCCTGTTACGGGATTGCTTCATAAAGCAGAGCTTATGATAGCAAAAGAAATCAATAAGCATATGCCAAATGTAGAAATGTTCAGAATGCTTGGAAGTGGTACTGAATCTGTAATGGCAGCTCTGAGAATTGCAAGGATAGCAACCGGCAATAAAAGAATAATAAAGATAGGCGGCGCATATCATGGCTGGAGTGATCAAATGGTTTACGGACTTAAGATTCCGGGAAGCAGAGGCTTGCTGGAATCCCACGGAATACCGGGAAAGGCATACAGTCGTACCGATGAAGTTCGCCCTAACGATTTGAACATGCTGGAGGGTATGCTTAGAAGAAATAAACTTAAAGGCGGCACCGCAGCAGTTCTGCTTGAGCCTGTAGGACCGGAGAGCGGAACTCGTCCGGTAGCAAAGGACTATAACAAAGGAGTAAGAGAATTATGTGATAAATACGGGGCGCTTCTGATATTTGACGAGGTTGTAACAGGTTTCAGAGTTGGATTATCCGGAGCCCAAGGATATTTTGATGTTGTTCCTGATTTGACTGTATTCGGAAAAATCGTTGCAGGCGGATATCCGGGAGCCGGCGGTGTAGGAGGAAAGAAAGAATACGCACAGCTTATGGCGGCAGGACTTGCCACAGGAAAGCATAGGGCTTATGTGGGAGGAACTTTGGCTGCAAATCCACTTTCTGCTCTTGCAGGATATACAGCGATAAGCGAAATAGCAAGAACAAATGCTTGTGAAATAGCAGGAAGAGCCGGCGACAGACTTGCAGACGGACTTAAGGAACTGATTGAAAAGTACGGTTTGCCATTTGTATGTTACAATCAGGGAAGCATAGTGCATCTTGAATGCACCGGTGCTATGAGCTTTGATTTTTCTTCATTTGCACTTGCAAAATCTGCTGTAGGTCTACTTAAAAATAAGAAAATGATGTACGAAAGAAAAGATTCCATGGAGAAAATGGGTGCCGCATATATGGCCAATGGACTTGTTACTTTGGCAGGCAGCAGACTTTACACTTCAATGGCTGATACAGATGAAATAATAGACGAGGCGCTTAATCGCTTTGAAAATGTTTTCAAAGAAGTCGTGAAAACAGATAAATGCGCAGCAAAATAGCAGGAGATACATATGGAAAAGTATATTTTGTCCCATGATATGGGGACCGGCTCAGACAAGGCGGTTCTGGTGGATTATGAGGGGGTTATAAGAGGTACGGCAGTGGAGCCTTATCCGACATTTTATCCCAATCCCGCATGGGTTGAACAAAACCCCGATGATTACTGGCAGGCAGTGGCAAGAAGCAGCAGGGCGATAATTGAAAAGACCGGAATATCTCCGTCGCAGATTAAAGGGGTGGTCTTCTCTACTCAAGCACAGGGAATAATTCCGGTAGATGAAACAGGAAATGTATTGTACAATAATATAACATGGGTTGACGGCCGTGCAGAGAAGCAAGCAGAAAACATAATGAAAAAGTTGGGCGGCAAGAAATTGTTTTCCATGGTGGCGGGAACTCCCATAATGGGTAAGGACTGCATTGCCAAAATAGTGTGGTTAAAAGAAGAACGCCCTGATATTTACAAGAAAACATATAGAATACTTGATGTAAACGGATTTTTGAAATTTAAGTGTACAGGACAAATGGTAACTGAGCTTTCGGGGGCTTCATCTTATGGACTTGATCTTAAAAAGAAACAGTGGCTTGGAGTCATGAAGATGACAGGTGTAGATATGGAAAAGCTGCCTCCGCTTGTTTGCAGTACCGACATAGTAGGAGGGCTTACAAAAGAAGCTGCCCTTGCGATGGGACTTGAAGAGGGGACTCCTGTACTGGGTGGCTGTGATGATGTTCAGGCTGCGGCAGTAGGATCCGGCATGTGCGGAGACGGAGATATTCATATTTATTTGGGAACATCTGCATGGGTTGCCGCATGTAGCAGAAGTGCCGATAAATTTATGCACGGTGCGGCAGCAATTCAGAGTGCCGATAAAGAGATGAATATGATTGCCGGAATTACAGAGTCGGCAGGGGCAAATATACAGTGGCTTCAGGAACAATTTTTCGCTGAGGAAAAGAGAAAATACGGTGATAGAATATTTGAATACATGGATCAGGTTATAAAAAGGATTCCACCGGGAAGTGACCATCTGATATGCACTCCTTGGATGCTTGGCGAGAGATGCCCCGTTTCTTCAACTACAACAAGAGCAACCTTGTTTAATATAAGTATGGTTCATACGAGGGAGCATCTGATGAGAGCTGTCTATGAGGGAATAGGGTATAATTTAAGGTGGATACTTGAAAATTACAGCAAAGATTACGGATTCAGCTGTGACAATTTCCGAATAATCGGAGGTGGAGCTTTAGATGATGTATGGATGCAGATAATTGCTGATATAACCGGAAAAAGTTTTTCGGTAGTTCGTGACCCAAGAAATGCAGGTGCAGTGGGAGCGGCAGTAGTGGCACTCATAGGTCTGGGTGAACTTCCGGGCTTTTCGGCTGCCAAAGATTTTGTAAAAGTTGAGAAAAGATACAAACCTGATGATGAAAACAGAAAGATTTACGACGATTTGTTTGAAGATTACAAGAGAGTATATCATTCCTTAAAGGATACATACATAAAGGCCAATGGCGATAGATTTAAGGGGGAAGAGCAATGAGTGAAGTATATGAGGTTATGAAAAAGTATGGTTTGATGATGGCCTCTCAAAAATATGATATAGGCGCAGCAAAGATGATGATTGAAACTCCCGAGGGTGTGTTTGCTACTGTAGACGGAGCGGATATGAGCGAGCTGAAAGAGGAAGATATTCAAAAGATGAATATGGACAAGCTGCCTTTGCCGGTAGCCGAGATGAAAGCTGTGGTTTATTCACAGACTCCTGCATGCAGTAAGGCGCTTAGAGACGCAAGTCCATTTAAAGCTTGCCTTGACGATATGGCACAGGTGTTTGGACATACGGCATATATTGCCGACGGAAGAGATAAAAATCAGTCTGTGGGAAAGTCCATAGGTAAAGCCTTAAAAGGAAATGTGGGCTGTATGGTACTCAGAGGGTTTGATAAAAACGGCAAAGGAGCCGGTTACACCTTGACCATGGGAAGAAATCTCTATGAGGCAGTAGTTGCGATGACTGTGCTTGAAAAATCTGCTGAAATACATTTCCTTGCGGAAAAAATCGGCGGCGGTGTTCCCATTGCTAAATGGGAAGCTAAGCTTATGAGGCTCATATATAAGAAGAAGTATTCCAAAGCGGAAGAAAAGGTTAAGGCTGCTGAAACTGTGGGGGCTGTAGATGCATCGTCTGACAGTGATATAATGGCTGAAATTGATGACAGAGAGAAGAAATTGAGACAACTTTTAGTCGAATATGGGAAAAAACTTGTGGAATGTGGTCTTGTTCAAGGTACATGGGGAAATCTTTCCATAAGGCTAAATGACAAATATATGCTGACCACTCCATCAGGACTGGATTATATGAGACTTTCCGCAGCAGATATGGTTAAGGTTGAAATAGAAAATCTAAAATACGAGGGAGATAAGAAGCCTACTTCGGAAAAGGGGCTTCATGCAGCCATATACAAAAAGAGACCGGATGTTGGTGCAGTTATACACACCCATTCCAAGTATTCAAGCGTCTTTGCGGCTGCAAGAAAGGATATGCCAATAGACAAAAAGTTTTATAATGTATTTGGTAATGAGGTGAAACTTGCTGAATATGCATTGCCGGGAACTAAAGCATTGATGAAAAACACGGCAGCCGCAGTAGGAAATAATATGGGTGCAATAATGGCAAACCATGGAATGATTGTGTGCGGTGCAGACATTGAGGCAGCTTTTAATAACTGTGTAAAGTTGGAAGAAAACGGCAAGAGACTTCTTTACAGGTAAAACCAAGCTGAGCCTTAGAGTTGGCTTTGTTAACCTTTTCAAAATAAAACAATTGACAAGAAGACGGATATGTGGTATTCTACTTGAGTATGAAGTAGAAGTTATCCGCTTCTCACCTGACCGGTCAAGTCACCGAATCGGGTAAATAGAGTCAATAGCGCTGTTTGGCGTGGAATAGGCGGATACTTCGTGTATCCGTTTTTTTATTATTGATTTTGGGAGGTGCAAGAACCATTAGCAAGGAAAATCTTATCAACGAAGAAATTCGTGACAAAGAAGTAAGAGTAATCGATTCAGACGGTACTATGCTGGGAATAATGTCAATCGATAAAGCCATGGATTTGGCAAACGAGAGAAAGTTGGATTTGGTAAATATTTCACCTAATGCAAAACCGGCAGTCTGCAAAATACTCGATTACGGTAAATACCGTTATGAGCTTCAAAAGAGAGAAAAAGAAGCAAAAAAGAAGCAGAAAACGACTCAGGTAAAGGAAATCAGACTTTCTACATTTATAGAGGCTCATGATATTCAGGTAAAGGCCAAAACGGCAGCTAAGTTCCTTGCGGACGGCGACAAAGTAAAAGTTGGTCTGCGCTTCAGAGGAAGAGAAAGAGATTATGTAGCCAAAGGCATGGATGTTATGAACATGTTTGCAGAGGCAGTTTCAGAGGTTGGAGTTGTGGAAAAGAAACCGGTTTTTGAGGGCCGCAACCTTACCATGTTTTTAGGACCAAAGTCGGATAAGTAGCCTTAAGAACTATCAGCAGGCTAAGGCAACCAAGATAAAAGTATTGACACAGGAGGAAAAATCATCATGGCAAAGAATAAGATGAAATCCCACAGAGGGGCATGTAAGAGAATGAAACTTACCGGAAGCGGAAAAGTTAAGAGAAATAAGGCATATAAGAGCCACATTCTTACTAAGAAGGCAGCTAAGAGAAAAAGAGGCCTGAGAAAAGCTACTACTTTAACAAGTGCAGATCTGAAGAGAATGCTCAGATCAATGGCAAAATAATCGGAGTTTAGGAGGTAAGAAATATGGCAAGAGTTAAAAAAGGTGTAAACGCACACAAGAGACATAAAAAAATTCTGAAGCAGGCGAAAGGCTTCTACGGTGCAAAGAGCAAAGTTTTCAGAGCAGCTAACCCTGCTGTTATGAGATCTTTAAGATCAGCTTATGTTGGAAGAAAGCTTAAAAAGAGACAGTACAGACAGATGTGGATTGCAAGAATCAATGCAGGCGCAAGAATGAACGGAATCAGCTACAGCCAGCTGATGAACGGTCTTAAGAAATCAGGCATCGAAATTAACAGAAAGATGCTTTCAGAAATGGCTATATACGATGCAGCAGGTTTTGCTACTCTATGTGAAACTGCAAAGAAAGCTGTAAAATAAACAATACAAGAATTAAGAGGGACATGCCTGTCCGAGTTTTTCGAAAGGCAAGTCCCTTTTTGTTGTACTTTTAAAGATTTTTATTAATGCTGCGGGGAGACGGCAATCGTTGGCTGAAGTTAGCTTTTCCGGCGAAATGGCCAATATCGACAAATTTCGCCATGTTGCAATGCTAATCATGCTGTAATTTTGTGGCCAAACATGGCTATTTCCCTCCGCTGAGCCAAAATTCAATGTTAAGCGGCAGGTCAATTAAGAACCTGTCAAATTTTATTGGATTTTATGGCACTTTATGATGTATTAAAATCAAGATGAGGATACTTCTCTTTTATATCTGTAACTTCAACAACTCTTTTTCTATGCGACTCCACGGAAACCCAACAACATTATCATAATCACCTTCGATTTTTTTGATATGTTTTGCAAAATAACCTTGAATTGCGTATCCGCCGGCTTTGTCATAGGCCTCGTCAGTATTAAGATAATCAGTTAATTCTTCGTCACTGTAATTTTCAAACCACACTTTTGTTACTTCTGCAAAAATACGAGCTTTTTGGCAGCCTGCACATACGATGGCAACTCCGGTGGCAACATAATGATGAGTGCCTCTAAGTTCTTGCAGCATTTTGAAAGCGTCGGCAAAGTCAGCAGGTTTTCCCATTATTTTATCTTTGTACACCACCGTATCGGCAGCAATTATAATACTGCCATGGCTGATGTCAAGTTTACCTGATTTATAAAGTGATTCTACTGCTTTAGCTTTTTTCAGTGACAGAAACATGACAGTTTCTTTCATTCCTCCTATAATAGGCAAATTTTCTTCTATATCGGCAGGACATATAATTGGATTAAGACCGTGCTCTTTCATCATCTGTATGCGGCGTGGGGAACCTGACGCCAGTACATAGTCTTTGTTATGCATTTTATCCCTCCATAATATTATCTGATTTGAATAGTTTTCATTTAACTTTTATTGTTTTTTATTATTGCATATTTTTTTAAAAATGGAAATACTAAAAAGGAAAACACAACTTGTCACCGGCTTAAATATGGAGACGGGAGATTTGTTATTTCAGAACGGAGACGGATATGAACAAGAAACCTGAGAAAAAGGATATAGCCAAGGCTTACGGAAAATATGCCAAACAGTTTACCCCTAAACCAAAATATGTTGCCAATGGTCTTAAAGCATTTGCCATAGGAGGACTTATTTGCATGGTATCTTTGTGGTATAAAAATTTTTTTATGGGAAAAGGTGTGGACGAAAAAACGGCAGGTATATTTGTTACACTTACACTCATAGCGATAGCTCAGTTTTTGACCGGAATAGGAGTCTTTGATGTCGTAGCAAAGTTTGCCGGCGCAGGGGTTATAGTCCCTATAACGGGATTTGCCAATTCCATGGTTGCGCCTGCGTTGGAGTATAAAAAAGAGGGACCTGTACTTGGAGTAGGCTCTAAGATTTTCAGCGTGGCAGGCCCTGTGCTGGTGTGCGGTATTACAAGTGCAATAATAGTTGGCATTATATACAGAATATTATATAAATTTTGACGGTTAGTTATTTTAAGAGCTTATCCTCAATATATTCGGACGAGAAAAGAGAAAGAAGGTATTGATATGTCATATAAAAAGATTGGCAGACAAACCGTACAATTTTCACAAAAACCATGTATTACAGGAAGAGGCAATATCGTGGGAGAAAAAGAGGGCAGCGGACCTTTGGCAAAGTATTTCGATACGGTGTTAAAAGATGATATGTACGGTGAAAAATCATGGGAAACAGCAGAAAGTAAAATGCTTAAAGAGGCTATGAATAAAGCGGTACTAAGGGCCGGACTTGATATAAAGGAAATTGATGCAATGTTAAGTGGAGATTTGCTTAACCAACTTATGTCCTCGTCTTTTACCGCAAGAGATTTGCATATTCCTTTTCTGGGACTTTACGGAGCATGTTCTACTATGACAGAGTCGCTGCTTTTGGGTTGTATGCTCATTGACGGAGGATTTGCCGAAAATGTATTGGTAGGAGCTTCAAGTCACTTTTGCACAGCCGAAAGACAGTTCAGAATGCCTGTTGAGCATGGAAATCAAAGACCTCCGTCGGCTCAGTGGACGGCGACGGCAGCGGGAGCGGCAGTAATATCCCGTTATGATAAATCAGATAAGAAAAAGGCTGTAAGAATATGTGCTGAGTCTGCAACTATAGGAAAGGTAATAGATGCAGGTGTCAAAGATGCAAATCAGATGGGAGCTGCCATGGTTCCGGCTGCGGTAGATACTCTTCTGAATCACCTTGAGGATACAGGCAGGAGTATAGATTATTATGATTTGGTTGTGACGGGAGACCTTGGGTTCATCGGAAAGGATATAATGGTGGATCTGCTTAAAGATGCCGGTCTTCCGGCAAAAGAGATTTTTTCCCATTATGACGATTGTGGAACAATGCTTTTTGCAAAAGATCAGGATGTACATGCAGGAGGAAGCGGCTGTGGCTGTTCTGCATGTGTGTTTACAGGTTATTTGCTGAAACAAATGGAGGAAAAGAAAATAAAAAAACTGCTGTTGATGTCTACGGGTGCATTATTATCGACAATTTCGCCGTTTCAAGGAGAAAGCATACCGGGAATTGCACATGCAGTTTCACTGGAGGTAGAATAGATGGAATATTTATGGGCATTTTTAGTCGGCGGAATATTTTGCCTTATAGGACAGGTGATGATGGATGCGACTACTTTAACTGCGCCGAGAATACTGGTTATTTTTGTATTGTCAGGTGTAATCTTACAGGCAGTGGGATTATATGAACCATTGGTGAGCTTGGCTCAGACGGGAGCTTGTGTCCCGTTGCCCGGATTTGGTTATACACTTGCAAAAGGAGCAATGGAAGGAGCAAAGGAGAGTTTTTTGGGAGCGATTACAGGCCCTCTTGAATCAGCAGCAGCCGGCATAGGTTCAGCCCTTGCTCTTGGTTATGTAATAGCTCTTGTTTTTAACCCGAAGTCCCCTAAAAGATAAAATTTTACAGTAAAATATTGACAGCCTATTGTGATTTTGCTATACTAAGGCAAAGAGGACTTGTAAGAATGGAAAGAAATATACTGTATCTTTTGACATTTATAAATGTTTTTATGGGCTTTTTGCTTATTTATATGAAGCGCTCCCCATTTGCCGGAAGAAAGAAAAAGATAAAATAAATCAGTGCGGATAATAGCTGCGTGACAATCGCATCTGTTATTTGATATACGGGTCGCTTAAGCATGGCGACCCTTTTGTATTCATAAACATTTACAAAGATAGCACATTATGGTAAAATTAAAGTCTAATATTAAAATAAGGGGAGACCACGATGGGAAGAATAGAACGAAAGCAGAAGTCAGGAGCTTCAAAGAAAAGTAAAAGAAGAAGCTTCAAGAGCTGGTTTAAAGAACTCAAAACATGGAAAAAGGTTCTGCTTATTGGGGGCACAGCGTTACTGGTACTTTTGCTTACAGCATTTATTGTTGTTTACAGTTACTTTAACGGAATATTTGATGAAATACATGAAGAAACACCGGAAGATTATGACCTTTCGTTGGTAGATGTAGATGGATATTACAACATATTGCTTCTTGGTGTAGACAGCAGAGACATGAAGCATCTTAAGGGGACAAGAAGCGATGCCATAATGGTAGTCAGCATAAATAAGGATACCAATGATGTGAAAATCCTTTCAATATACAGAGATACATTTATGAAAATGGGCGATACCTCAACATACGATAAGATAACTCACGCATGTGCCTTAGGTGGTCCTGAGATGGCGATGAAAACGCTTAATCAAACATTGGATCTTAACATAAGCAATTATGTTGTCGTAAACTTCAAGGCTGTTGCCGACATTGTAGATGCGGTAGGCGGAATTGAAGTAGATGTTAAAGAACACGAAATATTGGAACTTAACAAATATACAGTGTCGACTGCCAGAAACATAGGCAGAGATGATTATAACCTTGTTAAAGAACCGGGTGTACAGACTCTTGAGGGAGCACAGGCAGTTTCCTACGGAAGAATAAGAAAAGGTGTGGGAGATGACTTTAAGCGTACAGAGAGAATGCGTACAGTTATGACTCTTGTAATGGAAAAAATGCAGGACATGTCATTTAAGGAAATAAAGAAAATTATTAAGATGATGACTCCTCAGGTGCAGACAAATCTTTCAAAGGGCAATATACTGGGACTTGGTATCAGATTGCCTCAGTACAATATAAAAGGGACGGACGGATGGCCATACAATGTTAGTACCGGGTATATAAACGGGGTTTCATATGTGTTCCCGGATAATTTGGCTGAAAATGTTAAAGAACTGCATAAAAAGTTTTTTGGCAGGGACGACTATCTTCCGTCATCAAAAGTTAATTCTATAAGTAGTACAATTGCACAGAAGATTGAAGCAGAGAGAAATGCAGGTAATATTCAAGGCGAAGAAAATATGAACCTTGACACTTCACAGAGCAACCAGAATAAACCTCCTGCGAACCAAGGCATCGGAGGCGATTCGGGAAATACGGGCGGTTCAACCGGTTCCGGAGGAACAGGAGATACAGGTAATGCAGGAGGCGGAAATTCAGGCGGAACTGGCAATCCTGATGGCTCCGGTGATTCGGGCAATACTGATGGTGACTCCGGAAGCACAGGAGGCGGAAGCTCAGGCGAAATAGGCGGAGAAACAGGAGGAGGCATTACAGAAGAGTCTTCTTATCGAAATGTCATGCCGTTTGCTCAATCTGAAAGCAGAAAGTATTACAAATCTGCGGCTTGATATTGAAGTTATCGGTTTGTTTAAATATCAAATAAAGATATCAAGGTGGCTATAGTCTTTACGGAGGCTTTGCCACCTTTTATCATGTCAATCTTTTATATCGATTAAAGGTTTATGATTTTTTTCTTTTTCCTTTTCTTTTTCAAGCAGATTTATGGCCTTTTCAATTAACATGCCTTTTGAGAACGGCGAAAGATGTTTGTAAATGCGAGTTAATTCGGTTAGCTCCTCGTCTTGATAACCGTGGTTGGCAATGTATTCTAAGAAACGCTGGGGGTCATTTTCAAAGAAAGCTTCCATATTGATACTCAGATGGGTGGATATTATGTACAGAGCCTCTGCGTCTTGTGCCCTATTGCCCAATTCGTAGTGTGTGTAGAGTGAACGGCTTGTTCCTATATAACTTGCTATTTCTGCTTGACTTAATCTTTTGCTTGTTCGCAGAGTTCTCAAGTTGGCGGCGATTCTCATTTGTGTATCCAGTTTCATCATATTTCTCCTTTAAGTTTGTTTTGGACTGACTTAACATGCCTATAAATATGTGGGGAGATAAAGCCTAAAAGTTGCAAGTTTTTAAAAAAAGTTCCAAAAATATAAAAAAATGACTTAAAGTTACAATAAATCGGACTTACAGTAACAGATTGTGATATAAGCGACATTGAAAAGAAAGGTTTACAGGTAGTATAATGGACTTCGTGTCAATATTAAAATCTCAGGAATAATTTATACATACACTAATCGAAGCAAAAAACAAACAAGAGCGAGATAATATCTATGAATAAAACAAAACTACAAGATGGTATCCATATCAGATATAAAGAGCGTGTACATAAACTGATATCATATTATAATGATATTTTTAATTATCTGAGGGCATTTGATCTTGCAATGGAGGATGTAGAGGATGCATTACAGGATACATATATTGAAGCATTTACCAATATAGATAAAGTTCGTGACGAATCAAGACTTAAATTTTGGCTTTTGAAAATTGCCAAAAGGCAGGGTCTTAAGTATATAAGCAAAAATAAAAGAAAAAGTATGAATGAAAAGAGGCTTTTTGATTATATAAATTTACCGGAAATATGTTCAGACTATTCCTCAGATAAGCAGGTAAATGATTTTATAAAGAAATTTAATATGGAAATGCTCAGAAAATTTATTTTGGAATTGAACGATAAAGAACGCCATGTTTTGATACTATATTATGATTACGGATATAAACTTAAAGATATAGCTGTTTTGATGAAAGAAAACGACAGCAATATCAGAAGTATATCAAAGCGATCAAAAGAAAAGCTTAGAAGAATGATGGAACAAGAGGGCATTGAGCCATAAAATAACAACAGAATAATTATGATATTTCACGACCTCTCTCCTTTGTATAAAGCAAAGTATAAAACTGCTTTTAAGGGAGAGGTATTTTCATGCTGTTCAAAAAAATGCCTTTTAGTAGAAAACAAACAAACTGTAGGTTGCTTCAACTATAGGCTGAAAAGAGATAACTTTAAAGAAAAGGCTCGTAGATGGACTGTAACAGGTGAAGGAGAACGGCATGAAAGAAATAGATAATGCAATTGTCGTAAAAATTGACAGAGAAAGAACCGGCAGAAGAATTACTGCAATGAGGATGACAAACGGAATGACAAGAGCTGAACTTGCAGAAAAAATAGGCAGGTCTGAACAGACAGTACTTGCAATAGAACAGGGACATAAAGGGATGTCACTGGAAACACTTTGCAACATATGCAATGCATTATCTGTTACGCCTAACTATATTCTGGGATGGAGCAGGTATCCGTTGGAAAGAAATGAAGAGTATGCCCGGGTGTGTGAAGAAATTGCTGAAATGATTCGTCCATGCAACACCAAACAGCTTAAGACTATAGAGGGCATAGTAAAGCTGTATGCAGACGATATAAGAAAAAAATAGAGCTTTGCTTTGTAAGTGAAATTTTGCATTGTATTCAAATCTCCGCAGGTCTGTTCGACCGTTCAGCGGAGATTTTTGCTTGTTGCTTTAGTTGGTATTTTAAGTGTAAGTACAATAAACAATTAACCGCCGCTTTAGCCGGGCATGGCTATTATGAATTAACCGGGTATAATATATTGAATTTCATAGGAGTATGTGGTAAACTATAAATGAAAAACTATGTCTAAAAGTAGGATTTGCAATGGATTTTATAAATGGAAAGAATTTTAGAATATTTATATTGACAATATTGGATATGTGCTGTGTGGCTCTGGCTGCATTTGGAGCATTGATATTGCGTTTCGACATATCGTCAATACCCGATGTATATTATATGGGAGCAGTTAAGAGTCTCCCTGTATATTTTGTCGTGACCATAGCAGCTATGATGCTGCTTAAATTATATAACAGAGTATGGACTTATGCATCATTGAACGAGTTTATTGCCATAGTAAAGGCGGCAATGCTTATTGAGGGCATAATTATCTGTTATCATGTGTTCGTGTATATACCGATGCCAAGAAGCTATTATCCTCTGACATTCGGGATTATGACCATATTGTTTTCATGCGTCAGATTTGCAAAAGCTGCAATAAAGTCTATGAATAATGCGCAGAATAAAAATGAGGTAACTAACAGGATAATGGTTATCGGAGCAGGTTCTGCGGCTACTATTTTGATAAAAGAACTGAGAGCAGCAGATGAGGGTTCACAGGTTGTATGTGCAATAGACGATAACAAAAATAAAAAAAATAAATATATTATGGGTGTGCCTATAGTAGGCGGCAGAGAAGAAATTAGCAAAAATATCAAAAAATATGATGTGACGGAAATCGTTATAGCAATGCCGTCGGCTGATTTGCAGACGACAAGAGATATAATAAGAATCTGTCAGGAGACAAGAAAGCCGGTTAAAATTCTGCCTGCTGTAGCAAAGAGTCTTACCACCTCTCTGAGTAAGGAGATAAGACCTGTAAATTATGAAGATTTGTTGGGGAGAGAGCCTGTAAAGGTAAATCAAAAAGGTATAGAAAACTTTATAAACGGAAAAGTTGTAATGGTTACAGGCGGAGGAGGTTCTATCGGATCTGAACTTTGCAGACAAATAGTAAGATATAATCCAAAAAAGTTACTGATATTTGATATATACGAAAATAATGCTTACGAAATACAGATGGAGCTCGAGCGTCATTATCCGGAAGTAAGCATATCCACACTTATAGGATCTGTAAGAGATTATGACAGGATGGAGGCAATATTTGCAAAATATAAACCAAATATCGTTTACCATGCCGCAGCGCATAAACATGTTCCGCTCATGGAAAAATCACCTAACGAGGCGATAAAAAACAATTGCATGGGAACTCTCAACGCTGCAAAATTAGCAGACAAATACGGTGTTGATAATTTCGTTCTGATTTCAACTGACAAAGCCGTAAGACCGACTAATATAATGGGTGCAACCAAGAGAATATGTGAAATGATAGTGCAGATATATGCCAAAAAATCTGAACATACCAGGTTTGCAGCCGTTAGATTCGGAAATGTACTGGGAAGTAACGGTTCTGTAATACCGCTTTTCTTGAAACAGATTGCCGAAGGCGGTCCGGTTACAGTAACGCATAAAGAAATAACAAGGTTTTTTATGACCATACCGGAGGCGGTCTCCCTTGTACTTCAGGCAAGCCTTTTCGCCAAGGGCGGAGAAATTTTTGTACTCGATATGGGTAAACCTGTCAGAATTTACGAACTTGCTGAAAATCTCATAAGACTTAAGGGTTTCAAACCTAATGAAGATATAAAGATAGAGATAGTCGGATTAAGACCGGGTGAAAAGCTTTATGAGGAGATTCTCATGGATGAGGAAGGTCTTGATAAGACTGAGAACAAGATGATATATATCGGAAAACCTCTGAAAATCGATGAGGAAAAATTCTTGGACAAGTTGAACGGATTGATAAAGGCAAGCTTTGAAAACGGTAATCATATAAAGGAGCTTACAGAAGAAGTTTGCGACACCTATACTATTACTGACAATTAGATATTATATAATTAAAGAAAGGCAGAAAAATGAGTGCAGACTTCAAACCATTTGAATCAAAGGTGTGGCTCAGCACGCCGACAATGCATGGTGATGAACTGGAATATGTTACCAATGCATACAAAACCAACTGGATGTCTACAGTGGGAGAAAATATAAATGAAGTTGAAAGAATGGCATGCAGCAAATTGGGATGCAGTCATGCAGTTGGTCTTTCAGCGGGAACGGCAGCACTTCATATGGCTGTTAAACTTGCGGGAGTAAAGCCGGGAGAAAAAGTTTTCTGTACAGATATGACTTTTGGAGCAACTGTAAATCCCGTTGTATACGAGGGTGGGGTGCCTGTATTTATAGATACGGAGTACGACACATGGAATATGGATCCCGTTGCTCTTGAGAAAGCATTTGAAATGTTTCCTGAAGTAAAGGTTGTTGTTCTTGTTCATCTTTACGGAACACCTGCTAAGATTGATGAAATACGCAGTATATGCAAAAAGCACGGCGCTATAATTATAGAAGATGCGGCAGAGTCTATGGGGGCAACATACAAGGGACAGCAGACAGGAACTTTCGGTATGTATAATGCCGTTTCCTTTAACGGAAATAAGATTATAACAGGGTCTTCAGGCGGAATGCTTCTTACAGATGATAAGATTGCGGCTGACAAAGTAAGAAAGTGGTCGACGCAGTCAAGAGAAAATGCATCATGGTATCAGCATGAAGAGATAGGATACAATTATCGCATGAGTAATGTGATAGCAGGTGTGGTAAGAGGACAGTTTCCTTACCTCGAAGAGCATATAGAACAGAAAAAAGCCATATATAATCGCTATAAACAGGGGCTGAAAGATTTGCCTGTTAAGATGAATCCTTATGATGAAACGAACTCTGAACCTAATTTTTGGCTTTCATGCATGACTATAAATGATGATGCGATGTGCAGACAGGTGAGAAGTGACTGCGAAGCAATTTATATAAAAGAAAATGGTAAGACATGTCCTACTGAAATACTGGAAAAACTTTCAGAATGTAATGCTGAAGGAAGACCTGTATGGAAGCCTATGCATATGCAGCCTATATACAGAAACAATGAATTCGTTACAAGGCAAGGCTCGGGAAGAGCCATGACCAATGCTTATATTTCAGGCGGCTTTAAAGGCGCTGACGGAAATCCGTTGGATGTTGGTGCGGATATATTCCAAAGAGGTCTTTGTCTTCCAAGTGATAACAAGATGACAGAGAGCCAACAGGCGAAAGTAATAGATATAATCAGAAGCTGTTTTGAGTAAGAGAGGACTTAATGGGAGATATTAAAAAAAGGGGAATATACGCCCGTATTTTTAAGAGATTTTTTGATATTCTGATATCGGGAATTGCTATCGTATTACTCAGCCCCGTGTTTTTACTTGTTGCGTTGCTTGTAAGGTTTAAGCTTGGTTCACCTGTTATATTCAAACAGGAAAGACCCGGTCTTAACGAAAAAATATTCAAGATGTACAAGTTCAGAACCATGGCGGATGCTAAAGATGAAAACGGAGAATTATTGCCGGACGAAGAACGATTGACTTCATTTGGTATGAAGCTAAGGAGCACCAGTCTTGACGAACTGCCTGAACTGATAAATATTTTTAAGGGAGATATGAGCATTGTCGGGCCGAGGCCGCTTGCTGTAGCATATTTGCCTTATTATACGGATGAAGAAAGATTGAGACATACAGTAAGACCCGGATTGACGGGACTTGCTCAAATCAACGGAAGAAATGCTCTTTCATGGGAAGATAAATTTAAGTATGATATTGAATATGTGGAAACCCTTTCCATGAAAACTGATGTTAAAATCTTTTTCGGAACATTTACTAAGGTGTTTAAGAGAGAGAATATCGGGCAGGGCGAGGAAGCGCCTGTAAGCCTGAATATCGAAAGAAGTGGTAGAGAAAATGAACATTATAGGTAAGAAGATTTATTTGCGTGCAATGGAACTGTCCGATATGGAACTGTACAGAAGCGATGTAAACAAACCTGAAACCGAGCATGCTCTTGGAGGATGGAGTTTTCCCATATCTTCTGTTCAGCAGGCAGCATGGTTTGAAAATGCCGTAAAAGACAGAAACAATTTAAGATTGACTATAGTTTCCATAGAAAATGATGAAGTTTTGGGGATGGTTAATCTTGTGAACATAGATTGGAAGTCCAGGGTGGCTTTCAGTGGAATACGCCTGTTCGGTGAAGAACATAAAGGCAAAGGATATGGCAAAGATGCAGTCTTGGCTATAATGAAATATGCTTTTGAAGAACTTGGTCTTAACCGTATAGAAGGAAGCATTATAGAAACCAATGAGGCTTCCAAACGACTGTATGAAAGGTGCGGTTGGAAAGTCGAGGGAATAAAAAGAGAAGCAGTATATCAATGCGGCAGATATTATGACGAGTTGCAGGTGGCTGTATTAAGAAAAGACTATGAACTTATTAAAGAAACAATTTAAAGAAATAGGGAGCAGTTTTTCTTTTGTGGAAACATGTGACAAAGGAAATACTTTGCACAGAAAGACAAATCGCTATACATTTTCGGGAAGAACCTCTTTAATACAAATCATAGATGCCATATTAAAGGGCAGAGTAGTAAAAAAAGCATGGTTGCCATCGTATTGCTGTGAATCTATGGTCATACCTTTTTTGTCAAGAGGTATTGAGGTTGAATATTATAATGTGATTCTAAAAAACAGGAAACCGGAATTTGACGGGAGTTTAATACAAAATCCGGATATAATTTATACTATGAATTATTTCGGTGTAGATTTGCAAAGAACGCTTGATTTTGAAAAATATCTTCGCAAAAAATTTCCCGATGCCGTAATAATCAGAGATATAACTCATTCGATGCTTGCGGCAGGTCAGTGTTTTGACAGCTGCGATTATGCTTTTGCCAGCATCAGAAAATGGTCCGGATTTTCAGACGGAGGAGTTATTGTTAAATGCAAAGATGATATTGAATACAGCATAGAGCAATATAACTGTTCATATGGAGAACTGATAGATGCTGCCAAAGCTAAGAAAACAGAATATCTAAAAACAGGAATAGGCAACAAAAGAGAATTTTTAGATATGTTTGCACGAGCAGAAGAACTTCTTGATGAAGACTTTGAGGGATATTCCATCAGCAGCCGCAGCAAAAATGAGTTTGAATATTTTGATACTGAAAAAGTAGCATTTAAGAGGAAAGAAAATTTCCGAATATTGATGGAAAACAGTGAAATCTTTCAGAGAAAAGGGATATATCCGATTTTTGATAAAATAGATGATAAAGAAGTGCCGCTGGCATTCCCGGTTCTGCTTGACAGTTCAGAAGAAAGAGATAGATTCAGACGGTATTTGATAGAAAATGAAGTGTTTTGTCCTGTTCACTGGCCTAAAAATGAGGTTCATCGGCTCAATGATGCAACAGAGGAAATCTATGACAAAGAGCTTTCTATAGTATGCGACCAGCGGTATGGCGCAACTGATATAAAAAGGCTGCTGAAACTTGTTGAGGAATATTAGAGAAAGGCTTATATTTGCAATGAATTTTAAAATCATCACGATTGACAACAAAAATGAATGGGATAATACAGTAAAAAGCTTTGCAGACTATGAGGTCTATTACCTCAGCGGATATGCATACGGTTTTAAAGTACACGGCGACGGTGAGCCTGTTTTGCTGTATTTTGAAGATAAAGACAGAAAACTTCGGGCAATGAATGTCGTTATGAAAAGAGAGATTGCAGATATAGGTGATTTTAAAAATCCCAAAGCGGCAGCAGGGTTTTATGATGCGGCAACGCCGTATGGCTATGGTGGTCTTGTAGCAGAGGGAAATATTACAGAAGAATTTTGTAAAGAATACAGCGATTTCTGTGCCGCCAATAATATAGTTTCTGAATTTGTGAGATTTAATCCGATTACTGATAACCAAAAGACTTGCAGCGACATGTATGATGTTGTCAGACTTGGAGAAACCGTATATATAGACCTTAGGGATGAAGATTATGTATGGAACAATTTTACAGGCAAAAATAGAAATGTCATAAGAAAAGCAATAAAAGAGGGAGTTACCATACATCATACCGATGAGCCATGGATTATAGACGAGTTTATGGAAATTTACAACTCAACTATGGATAGGGATGAGGCAACCGACTATTATTATTTTAAGAAAGAATATTATGAAAGCATAGTTCATGAGTTGAAAGGAAACTACAGTTTCTTTTATGCCATGAAAGACGATAAAATAATTGCTGTTTCAATAATCTTGTTTGCAAACAACAGAATGCATTATCATTTATCTGCTTCAAGAAGAGAATTTCAAAGGTTTGCGCCTACCAACCTGATGCTTTTTGAGGCGTGTAAGTTCGGAATTGAAAGAGGCTTTTCTGCTTTCCATCTCGGCGGAGGAGTCGGCTCCAAAGAGGACGGATTATACAAGTTTAAAAAGTCTTTTAATAAAAATGAAAACAAGCAGTATTGTATAGGAAAAAAGATATACGATATTGATAAGTATAATGAACTGATTAAAAACAGGAATCACATAGAAAATAAAAATTTCTTTCCCAAGTACAGAGGATAATAAAGTATGGAAAACAAAACTATATGGATGTGGAACCATTATGCCACCAATATGTTTTATGAGAAAGGCGGCAGACATCATTGGTTTGGAAAATACCTAATAAAAAAGGGATATAATGTAAAAATATTCTGCGCATCAACTATACACAACAGTGATTATGAAGTTGATTTAAAAGGACAAAGTTATACGACTGATATTTCTGACGGCATCGAATATGTTTTTATAAAAACACCTAAATATGTCGGCAATGGCAAGTCCAGAATAAAAAATATGATGGCCTTTTACAGGGGGCTTTTTCCTGTTTCAAAGGAAATTGCAGCCAAAAGCGGCAAGCCAAATGTTATATTGGCTTCTTCTGTTCATCCCCTTACTTTGGTAGCAGGTATTAAAGTCGCAAAAAAATTCAAAATACCTTGTGTATGCGAAATCAGAGATTTGTGGCCTGAAAGCCTCATAGAAATCGGCATGTTAAAGCGCAGCAGCATGATTTCAAAGCTACTGTATAAAGGAGAGGCTTGGATATATAAGAAAGCAGACAGTCTGATTTTTACCATGCCGGGAGGCAGAGATTATCTTCTGGAACACGGACTTGACAATAAGATAAATCTTAATAATGTATACAATATAAACAACGGTATAGATCTTGAGGATTTCAATCTCAAGAAGAACGAAATCATTCTTGATGACGATGATTTAAAAGACGACTGTTTCAGAGTTGTATATACAGGTTCTGTAAGATCTGCAAATCATGTGGAGGACCTTTTGAAAGCCGCAGAAATATGCAGCTCAAAAGGTATAACAGACATAAAATTCCTTGTATACGGAGACGGTGACCAAAAGGATATACTCGAAAAGACTGCCGGCGAAAAAGGACTTAACAATATAGTCTTTAAAGGTCGTGTTGAAAAAAAGTATATACCTTATATTCTTTCGAGAGGAAGCCTTAATATAGTTACCGGGGAAGACAGTAATTTGGGAAGGTATGGCATAAGCTGGAATAAACTGTTTGAATATATGGCAAG
>CAJMLH010000018.1 GCA_905214195.1 uncultured bacterium | reverse complement strand
ATTCCCAAATTAAAAGAAAAATACAAGGCAGGTGAATGTATCTCCTACTTCCGTATGCAGAAAGATTACAGCGGTACGGGTTACAGGGTGAGAGGACAAAATCCTCACACCCTGTTTTCCTTTGTGTGGCGAAAACAGGATTGTTCCTTGTCAATCGAATAATCATTCGCCAAATACTTTCTCTTTGTGATTGTGATGAGCATAAGCGTGTTGAGAGGTACGCCACGACCTGCCGTAAAGCGGAGAGCGATAACTACCTACTCAAAATATCGGGCAGCTCCCGATTTCGCCGTAACCCACAAAGAGGATAATGATACTCCCGTCCAGTCACAGTCCGAGCGTGATAAAACCGTCGCAGGCAATGAGGGCGGCTCTGTCAGACCGACAGTTGGGGTGAAACTCCCGTGGTGTCAGTTCGCTGCTGACCGTTTGGCGACTTCCCTGCGTGAAACGCATTTGCATCTTGGGGTGTCGAGGACAAATAGAGATGCTTCTATCATAAAGCCAAATACAAGGCGGTCTATTGAAACAGAGAATTGTTTATGCTCTCCCGACCTTAAAAACTTCCTTGTGTTTGGCTGATTACATAGGCAGAGCTTACCTGCTTATATCCAGATAGGAGGTCAAACTAATGGATAAAACAATTAAGCGTGGTGACATCTACTACGCAGACTTAAACCCTGTTGTCGGCTCGGAGCAAGGAGGAACACGACCTGTACTTGTTATCTCCAATGATATAGGAAACAAGCACAGTCCTACGGTCATTATTGCCGCCATAACAAGCCGTGTACGCAAAAAGAAGAAATTACCTACACACTTATATTTGGGGCAAATTGAGGGGCTTCCTGCGAACTCAATCATTCTCTTTGAGCAGTTACGCACGATTGATAAAAGCCGCTTGAAAGAACACCTCACACACCTTGATGAGCAGTATTTGAAATTGCTTGAAATTCCTCTCCTCATCAGTATCGGAGTTGAAAAAAGGAGGAGCTTATGAACTTTGGAGATATATATGCGTTAGTCTTAAAAGAATACCCAGACATTTTAACCGTTGATGAAATGAGCAAGGCTCTTGGTGTCAGCACAAAAACAGGTTATCAATTACTCCGTGAAAACAAAATAGAACACCTGAAGGTGGGCAGAGCGTACAAAGTACCGAAAGCCCATCTTCTTTCTTATTTGAGGTTAGGTCTGCGAAATGCGGAGAATTAAAGAATTTGCACATTCGACTTCTTTGGCTTAAATTGCTACAATGTATATGGTCAACAGCAGAAGTCGGTGCTACGCAAAGGAGGTTATATTTATGGTAGCAGGACATCTGCAAGAGAAAAAAGGCTATTTTTATATGGTTTTGAGCTATCCCGATGCTGCGGGAAAAAGAAAAACGAAATGGTTGCCGACAGGATTGCCTGTCAAGGGCAATAAAAAGAAAGCGGAAAAGATGTTGATGGAAACAAGGCAGACCTTTGTGCCTGAGTGCAAACCCATACAGGAGGATATGCTGTTTTCGGACTTTCTGCTTCAATGGTTGGAAATCGCAAAGCCGACTATCGCACTTACCACATACTCATCGTACTCAGGTATGGCAAAGAGCGTTATCATTCCGTATTTCAAGGAAAGAAAAATCACACTTTCCGAAATAAAGGCGACAGACATTCAGGCGTTTTATATGAAACAGTTGAAGCGAGTAAAAGCCAACACGGTTATCCACTACCATTCCGTTATCCATAGAGCTTTGAAATATGCCGTAAAGATTGACCTTATTTCTGTCAATCCTGCGGATAAAGTGGAACGCCCTAAAGCTGATAAGTTTATCGGCAGCTTCTATGACAGCAACGAGGTACAGGCATTATTTGAAGCCGCCAAAGGAACGCTGATTGAAATACCGATTTTTCTTGGTGCGTTCTATGGATTGAGGCGAAGTGAAGCTCTGGGTTTAAAATGGGACGCTATTGATTTTCAAAACAACACGATTACCATTAGACATACCGTTACTTCCTGCAACCTTGACGGTAAGCATATCCAGATAGCACAGGATACGACCAAAACCAAATCGAGTATGAGAACGCTGCCCCTTGTTCCTGCGTTCAAAGAGAAGCTGCTAAAGCTCAAGGAACAGCAGGAAGAATACAGGCGGGTATGCGGACGATGTTACAACAAAAAGTATTTGGAGTATATCTGCGTAGATGAGATGGGGACATTGATTTCTCCGCACTATCTCACAGCATCATTTCCAAAGCTGCTTGAAAAGAACAATTTGCGCCACATTCGCTTCCACGACCTGCGTCATAGTTGTGCTTCGCTGCTTCTTGCGAATGGTGTTCCTATGAAGCAGATACAGGAATGGCTCGGACACAGCGATTTTTCAACTACGGCAAATGTATATGCCCATTTGGATTACAATTCCAAGCTGTCATCGGCTGACGCAATGGTAAACGGTCTGAGTGGTGCATTAGAGGTTATTTCATAGCTTCTGCGGCGTATCGCTTTACTAAGGATACGCCAACTACATATCCAGAGTTCAAATCTCAGAAAATTTAGGAGAGAACTACCGATTTTCAGGAGAGAACTTACGGAAAAATCCCAAAGGTGCAGAAAAAAGAAAAAGCCTGCAAACGGCAAAAACCGCTTGCAGACTGAGTTTTCTGGCGGAGTGGGTGGGATTCGAACCCACGGTACCCGAAGGTACAACTGATTTCGAGTCAGTCCCGTTATGACCACTTCGATACCACTCCGTGTATTTATCTTCACATCAGCCCTCAAAAACACCTCGGAAAAAGGAGAGAACTGATGGAGAGAACTAAGGGATATTTACTTTTCAATGATAGCTGAAAAGCCCCGTAAAATCAAGGTTTTTCAGAGGTGAGCTTCCAAAAAGGTCATTCGTTTTCGAGTGCGCCCCGTTATGACCACTTCGATACGTCTCCATGACCTTAATACTATACCACAGGACGAGGTGCTTCGCAAGATGGTTTTTGTATTATAATATCTTATCCCCTAAGCCGGGCACGACTGTACAGGACTCGTTTTACAGGCATTTGAAAGTGTAAATTACCTGCATATTCAATGCCATAGGCTCACCATGTATTTATCATAAAAACTACATATAACTGATGTAAAGTTTAACTACAAAATCCGCACTTTTAACCACATTTGAAACAGTTGTTAAAAAACAAAAGGTATGATAAAATATTCCTATTATATATTTCAATATTCTTAAGAAACAAAACTGTTTAGAAAAGGGGAAAAGAGGGAAAATGACAGAACCGGTATTTATATATATGCTTATAATAATTTCTGTTGTTTCGGCAATATGCATTATAATGCTTTTGGTGAGCAATAGGGAACTGAACAGAAAAATAGGTGAAATGGGCAAAAATGACAGAACGACTGCCTTGGATGTCCAGAATTCACTTAAAAATTTCAGTGATATAATTTCACAGAACCAAAGAGATACAGCCGACGCAATGGACAAAAGGCTGGCAGACCTTAATCATAGATTTTCCAACATGGCCGTAGAAAACGAGCAAAAGCTGGAAAATATAAGAAAGACTATGGAAGAGCGGATTTCCGATTTGACCAAGGACAACAACAAGCAGCTTGAGCAGATGAGAAATACCGTTGATGAAAAACTTCAAAAAACTTTAGACGACAGAATAACCCAGTCCTTTAAACTGGTCAGCGAGAGGCTTGAGGCTGTATACAAAGGTCTTGGAGAAATGCAGAATCTTGCCGCCGGTGTGGGTGATCTAAAGAAAGTTCTTACCAATGTTAAGACGAGAGGAATTTTGGGAGAAGTACAGCTTGGCGCTATTCTTGAGCAGATACTTACACCTGATCAATATGCCGAAAATGTAAATGTAAAGGGCAGTGGCGGAGAAAGAGTTGAATTTGCAGTCAGACTTCCCGGAAATGACAACGGAGAAGTATGGCTTCCGATAGACGCTAAATTTCCGGGAGATGCTTACAGCAAATTGATGGATGCATATGAAACAGGAGATACGGCATTGATAGAAGAAGCCGGGAAGAGTCTTGAGAAAGTTATAAAAAGCGAGGCAAAAGATATAAAAAACAAATATATCGAACCTCCGAAAACTACAGACTTTGCTATTATGTTCCTGCCGTTTGAAGGTCTTTATGCCGAAGTGGTCAGAAGAGGACTTTTAGAAGAACTTCAAAGAGATTACAAGGTTAATATTGCAGGACCTACTACAATGGCGGCATTGCTTAACAGCTTACAGATGGGGTTCAGAACTCTTGCAATTCAGAAACATTCCGGTGAGGTTTGGAACATACTAAGTGCAGTAAAAACAGAATTTTCAAAGTTCGGAGAAGTTCTTGAAGCAACCCAGAAGAGGCTCACTCAAGCAGGTGACGAGTTAGATAAACTAATAGGAACAAGAACAAACAAAATAATCAGCAAGCTTAAAAAAGTTACTGAACTACCGGAGTCTGTTTCCGGGGAACTTCTTGATATAGACTCTGATACAGAATAAGAAGCTGTGAAAGAACAGGGCAAGCAGCTTGACATGACTATGAAAATACAGGTAAAATTATGAAAATATTTGCGATAGGGGATTTGCACCTTTCTTTTGACAAAAGGGTACAAAAGCCTATGGACATATTCGGACAGATGTGGCAGGATCATGCTGACAGGCTTCGTAAGAATTGGATTGAAACCGTTAAAGAAGAAGATACAGTAATCGTATGCGGTGATATCTCGTGGGGACTTCGCCTTGAAGAGGCGGCAAGCGACTTTGAATGGATACGGTCATTGCCGGGCAGGAAGCTTATTTTCAAAGGAAACCACGATTTGTGGTGGCAGTCGGCGGGGAAACTGAACAGGCTTTACGGCGATGATAAGTTGATATTTGTTCAGAACAATGCGGTGGTTTCTTATTGTGGTGAACAAGGTGAAAAAAGTGTTGCGATATGCGGGAGCCGTGGATGGACATGTCCCGGCAGTGAGGGATTCTCGGAAGATGATGAGAGAATTTATAAGCGTGAGCTGATGAGACTTGAAATGTCTCTGAAAGATGGTGCAAGTAGAGAGACCGATGCAATAATCGGAGTTCTCCACTTTCCGCCGACAAACGATAATAAGCAGAGTTCGGGATTTACTGAGCTTATGAGTAATTATAATGTAAAAACATGTGTATATGGGCATCTTCATGGTACAGATGCATTTAAAAACGGGCTTCAGGGGATATTAAACAGTGTGCGGTACGAACTTGTATCGCTTGATTATTTGAATGCTCGTCCAAAGGAGGTAGTAATATGAGTAAAGTTGTATTGATAGTTACAGACAGCATGGGAGTGGGAGCTCTTCCTGATGCAGCAGGATACGGAGATGAGGGAGCTAATACTCTTGGACATATTCTTGAAGAAAATAAAAACTTAAACATTCCCAATCTTAAAAAGCTTGGCATAGGAAATATAGAAGGAGTTTTGTGGAATGATATTGCTTCTGCAAGACCTGAGGGAGCTTTCGGAAAGATGGCTGAGATTTCAAAGGGAAAAGACACTATAACAGGTCATTGGGAAATAGCGGGTATATACACAGATACTCCGTTTAAAACTTATCCTGACGGATTTCCCGATAAGTTCATAAAGGATTTTGAAAAGGCCATAGGAAGAGAGGTTCTTGGAAATTATCCGGCTTCGGGAACTGAAATTATAGAACAGCTTGGGCCTGAACATGAGGCGACCGGAAAGCCTATAGTATATACTTCTGCCGACAGCGTATTTCAAATCGCCGCCAACACGGATGTAATTCCTATTGAGGAACTTTATGATATATGTCTTAAAGCTCGTGGATTGCTGATAGGCGATGTGGCTTGCGGCAGGGTAATTGCAAGGCCGTATGTAATAAAAGACGGAAAGCGCACGAGAACTTCGCAGCGTAAAGACTATGCAGTTTCGCCGACAGAAGATACAGTGTTGGATAAAGTAAAAGCTGCCGGAAAAACAGTATATGCCGTAGGAAAGATAAGCGATATATTTAACGGAAAAGGCGTTACTGAGGCAGTCCACACCGATAATAACATGGATGGAGTAGATAAGACTATAGAAGCCATAGGTATGGACTTCGACGGATTTGTATTTACAAACCTTGTTGACTTTGACTCCCAGTACGGTCACAGAAGAGATGCCAAAGGCTATGGCAAGGCAATCGAAGAATTTGATGAAAGACTCCCGGAAATCATGGAAGCCCTTTCAGATGAAGATGTGCTTATGATATGTGCAGATCATGGTAACGACCCTGTTCACAGCGGATTCGATCACACAAGGGAATATGTTCCGTTGTTGGTTTACGGAAAAAAAGTTAAGGCAGGAGTTAATCTTGGAATAAGAAAAACATTTGCAGATATAGGAGCAACAGTAGCAGATATATTGGGGGCAGAGCCTACAAAGATAGGCGAAAGCTTTAAAGAGGTGATTTTGTAATGAATATGGTAGAAATTATTCAGAAGAAAAAGGATGGCCTGAAATTATCTGCCGAAGAAATAAAATGGTTCACAGATGGTTATGTGTCAGGAATTATACCTGACTATCAGGCATCAGCTCTTCTCATGGCAATTTACTTTCAGGGACTTGATGAAGAAGAAACCTTTGCACTTACTGATGCCATGAGATATTCCGGAGACACCATAGACTTGTCAACCATATCCGGAATAAAGGTTGACAAACATTCAACCGGAGGGGTCGGGGATAAGACAACCCTTGTGGTAGCGCCCCTTGCAGCCGCATGTGGAGTTCCTATAGCTAAAATGAGCGGAAGAGGTCTGGGCTTTACGGGCGGAACAGTTGATAAGATGGAGTCGATTCCCGGATTTAGAACTTCGTTAAGTGCTGAAGAATTCTTATCGCAAGTAAACGATATAGGAATTTCGGTAATAGGTCAGACAGGACACTTGACTCCGGCAGACAAAAAAATATATGCACTGCGTGATGTAACGGCTACTGTGGACAATTTCGGTCTCATCGCTTCAAGTATAATGAGCAAGAAGTTAGCAGCCGGAAGCGATGCGATAGTCTTAGATGTGAAAGTGGGAGACGGCGCCTTTATGGAAAATCATAAAGATGCATCAATTCTTGCAAATCTAATGGTTAAGATAGGAAATAACGCAGGCCGCAGAACAGTTGCGGCTATAACTGAGATGGGTCAGCCATTGGGAAGAGCGGTAGGCAACAGTATAGAAGTAATTGAAGCGATAGAAACCCTTAAGGGAAAAGGTCCGAGAGATATAACGGAATTAGCCTGTAAATTAAGCGGAATAATGGTATATCTTGGAGGAAAGGCAGATACTCCTGAGGCCGGTATGGAAATGACATCAGAGGTGCTTAAAGATGGAAGAGGTCTTAAAAAGCTGAGAGAGTTTATAAAGGCACAGGGAGGCAATCCTGATGTTACAGAGGATTACTCACTATTCCCTCAGCATTCTGTTAAAAGAGAGCTTAAAGCCCCAAATGACGGATATGTAGAGAGAATCGAAGCGAAGAGAATAGGGCTTGCATCTCAACATACAGGGGCAGGAAGAGCTACCAAGGAAGATGACCTTGATTTGTCTGCAGGAATTTATATATGCAAAAAAGTAGGAGACAAAGTTAATAAGGGAGATGTGCTTGCAGAATTTTACGGCAATGATGAAAACAAGATAGAAAATGCCTTGAAAGAAGCGAGCAAAGCCTTTTCAATAGGTACGGCGCCGGTTGAGCCGCCGGTTCTTATAAAAGAAATAATAGGGTTATAAGGGGGAAAAGAAAATGAGCATAGTTACAGAATATGCAAAGGAAAAAGAAAACTTATGCGTTAAAAATGATAAAATAAATACCGAACTTTTTAAGGAGTTTGGAGTAAAAAAGGGTTTGAGAGACCTGGATGGACACGGAGTACTCACAGGACTTACCAACATTTCACATGTAACAGGTTTTAAGAATGTAGATGGGAAACAAGTTCCATGTGATGGAGAACTGCTTTATCGTGGTTATGATGTAACTAAAATGGTAGAGGGCAGTATGGGTAAGAAGTATATATTTGAAGAAGGAGCGTATCTTTTGTTGTTTGGGGAGCTGCCTACAGCACAGCAACTTTCTGAATTCGACAACATTCTTTTTCAATGCATGAAACTGCCTAAAAATTTTACAAGAGAAGTTATTATGAAAGCACCAAGCCCTGATATAATGAACTCGATGACAAGAAGTATATTGACTCTGGCTTCTTACGATCCTCAGAGAGACAATCTTGAGCTTGACAATGTTCTGCGCCAGTGCTTACAGCTTATAGGACTTTTCCCTATGTTGGCCGTTTATGCTTATCATGCACACAATCATTATGACAATGACGGAAGCATGTACATACATAGACCTAAGCCTAATATGTCTCTTGCAGAAAACTTGCTTCAGATGCTTAGACCTGATATGAAGTTTACAGAACTTGAAGCACAGGTTCTTGATATAGCATTGCTTCTTCATATGGAGCATGGCGGCGGAAATAACTCTACATTTACTACAAGGGTAGTAACTTCGGCCGGTTCGGACACATATTCTGCAATAGCAGCTGCAATGTCCTCGCTCAAAGGCAAAAAGCACGGCGGGGCAAACCTCATGGTAATGAATATGATGGATGATATAAGAAGTCATGTATCGGATTATTATGATAAAGAAGAGGTAGGATATTATCTCGATAAGATTTTGAATAAAGAAGCATTTGACAAAAAAGGTCTGATATACGGTATGGGTCATGCCGTGTACTCACTTTCCGACCCAAGAGAAAAGGTTTTCAAGGGATTTGTCGAAAAACTCGCCAAAGCAAAGGGTCGTGATGAAGACATGGCTCTTTACAACAATATTGAAGAAATGGCTCCTAAGATAATTGCCGGAGAGAGAAAGATATTCAAGGGTGTAAGTCCTAATGTGGACTTCTACAGCGGATTCGTATATGATATGCTGGAAATTCCAAGAGAAATGTATACACCTCTCTTTGCAGTAGCAAGAATTGCAGGATGGAGCGCTCATAGAATGGAAGAGCTCATAACTGACAGTAAGATAATAAGACCTGCATATAAGAGTCTCGTTTCCAAGCGTGAATATATGCCAAGGGAAGAAAGATAGTTCTTAAGCGGGCGGATAATTATATAAGATTTTAGTGCAAGTATAACATATAATTTGTTTTTTATTCAAAATATCAGGATAAATATCCGTTTAAGGATTTTTCGGAAAGAAAGTTTACTCTTGAGGAAATAGGCGATGCACTGCAAATGTCAGCAGATAGAAAGATAACAAGAGCCATAATTGAACCCTGAGTGTTAGAAGATAAGGACTGCCGTTTCTTATATTTGAAACGGCAGTCTGTATTTTTTGAAGCAAAAAAATTTTAAATACTTCTTGAAAGTGAGTTGTTGGACTGTCGGTGAGAAAGAGCTGTGTATGGCCAAAAAATTATGGCATGGAGTGTATTTTAGCACGGCGAATTTTGTCGATATTGTCTATTTCTTCTGATTGTAGCTATTAGGCCAACATTTTAAAAAAACATTGGTCTGCTGCGACATAATTTTAAAATCAGCCAATGGGCGACATTTTACGACAAACTTCGACCGGCTCAGGCATTGATTTGTTGGATATTTCGCTTAAAATCATAAATTTAAGTTAACGAGCCACACAATGGGGTACAGTTAACAGTTCATATAGTTCATAGCAGCGATACAGTTAGAAGTTCCTAACCTCCAAAAAAATACGACAAAGAAAAGGGTTTATCCCCTTATGGGGTATTCTAAGAACTGTAAAGCGATGTAATCAAAATATTCATCTGCTTAAAGGGTGTTCAGTGCATATTCTCGTCCGTTGTACATATATTTTAGAGACCATATATGTAGAAAGGACGGCGCTTTTTATGAAGTTGAGGAAACGACGGGAAGTAATGGATATAAATCACAGTGCAGATGAAAAACACCATATAAATGAAAAAAAGAAAAATAGGAGAGGATTTTTAAAGTACAAAAGAAAGATATTTGTGACCATATTGGGATGCGCTGTAATTTTATGCGCATGTGCAGGCATTGCAAATAACCTGCCGAAGCATGAACCTTTAGAACTTGAGACTGTAAACGATGATACACCTCAGCGGGAACAGTCTGCTCCATTTGAGGTTGCTGCAAAAGCGGCAGTCCTGATAGATGCGGATACAGGCAAAATTTTGTTTCAGCAAAAGGCTCATGAAGAACTGCCGTTAGCTTCAGTAACTAAGGTTATGACAATGCTGCTTGTTATGGATTGTGTTGATTCCGGGAAAATTACCCTTGATGATAAAGTCACAATCTCACAGAGGGCAGCCTCCATGGGAGGAAGTCAAATGTATATGGAGGCCGGAGAAACTCATACAGTCAGTGAGCTGCTCAAGGGTGTGGCAATGGCCAGCGCCAATGACGGTTGTGTTGCTTTGGCTGAATATGTCTGTGGCAGTGAAGAAATTTTCGTTGAAAAGATGAATGAAAAGGCTAAAGAGATAGGAATGAGAGACAGCCATTTTGTAAATACAAATGGACTCCCTGTGGCAGAACACTATTCGAGCGCATATGATATATCAATAATGTCTAAAGAATTGTACAAATATGAAGAAATAAGAAAATGGTTCACCACATGGCAGGATACTATCACAGTAGGATTACCCGGAAAAGAAAAGGAATTTGGGCTGACCAATACCAACAAACTGATAAAGCAGTATCAAGGATGTGACGGAATTAAAACCGGATTTACAAGTGATGCAGGCTATTGCCTTTCAGCTTCGGCGTCAAGGGGGGAAACAAGGCTGATAGCAGTTGCTTTAGGATGTGAAACAGCAGACATAAGAAATCAGGAAATAAGCAAGATTCTTGATTATGGATTTGCAGCATATGAGACTCATGTAGTTGCGGAAAAGGGAGAATCCATGGAGAAGCTTACAGTAGAGAGAGGAAATCCGCAGAAAGTTGAGGCAGTTGCTGACCAAAGGATAACTGTGCTTGCAGAAAAAGGGAGTTCCGAAAATATCAAAACAAAAGTGGTTATTAAAGATAAGATAGAACTTCCTGTTGCAAAGGGTGAAGAGATAGGAAAACTACATGTTTATAACGGTGATGAAAAAGTAGGAGAGTATTCTCTTGTTGCCGGAGGGGATGTAAAAAAGGCATCATTTAAACAGCTTATGTCAAGACTTTTTAAAAAGATTTTTTAGCCGCATGGTAAAACGGCCTCCAATTTCTAAGATAAACCGTCAAGATACATACAAAAGATAAAAAAAATGTATGAAAAACAGACAGGGGGGCTGTTCGATAATGGAAAAAGAATATATTATGGCATTTTCATCATTTTATAAGGCTTCTTATGCATTGGATATGCTCAATGAAGCAGGTATAAGAGCTCGCATAAAAAGGCTGCCGCAGGAATTATTGAGATCGTGCGGAACAGGAATTTGTCTTAAAACCGATTCTTTAGAAGAAGCTTTGAAAGTCCTTGAGATGCGGCAGATAGACTTAAGGGGCGTGTATGAAATTGCCCATAGAGAAAAAGAAAATGAAAGATACAATAAAATATATTAAGACAGGATATGTATATTGACGGCTAAAGCTGCAAAGAGTTGAGTCAAACATCTGTCATAACGGCTCTGGAGCATATTTGTATTCAGAGCTGTTTTATTTGAGCCGATTTTTAGGGGAACTTTTTTGTCAACGAAAAAATTTTTCAGAGCAGCAAGATTCGACATACTTCTTGCCTGGAGTGATGTATTATTAACAGGCGAGGTGGGAGATGGTCATATATGGAGAATATTTATTTCTTGAGAACTTTATCGCAGGATTTGTGTTGTTAATTCTTACAGCAAAGCTTATAGGCAAAAGACCCGCTATCGTGCGAGTATTGATAGGCTCTTTACTATGCGGTATAAGCGGATTTGTAATATTTCTGCCTGTAGACAGCCTCTGGTCTTCGGTATTGCGTGTGGCAGCATGTTTATCATGTGTGGCTTCAGTTTTCGGCATAAAGAATATTACAAAGATAACAGGGTTGTTTTTGATTTTAACTTTCGCCAGCGGAGGCGGCATTATGATGCTTCTGTTGTGGCGCAGAACACCTGTAATCTCACATCAGGGAATAATTTATATGGATGTTTTGACATATTTTAGGTTGTTATGTTTGGGAATTTTGATTTTTGGATTTGTATACTGGTTTGTTAAGTTTGTGAGAAAGTATGGCCGTGATATAACCATGAGAGGAAAGGTGTGTTTTATTATAGATGGCAAAAGCTATTTTTTCAAAGCTTTTGTGGATTCGGGGAACTGTCTTAAAGAGCCTTTAACAGGTAAACCGGTTATTCTTTTAGACAGAAAAGGTGCTTCAAGATTGCCATTTAAGGCGGAGAGCATGCCCGGCAGGTACAGGTTGATTCCCTACAGGTCGGTAGGTGTTAAGGCAGGCAGTCTTGAAGCCGTTAGAACAGACAGAATAATTTTTGAAAATCATACATTGGATGGAGGATACATAGCATTCTATGAAGGTGATTTTGATGATTTTGAAGTACTTATGAGCAGAGAGTTTTTAGAGGGAGGATTGCTTCAAAATGTATAAAGTATTCAGGTTTTTGCCGACAATAACATTTGAACGGATGATAAAACGACTCAAGACATTGATTACAGGTAAAGTAAGAGATGTTTTCTATATAGGTGGAAGTGATGTATTGCCGCCGCCTCTTGCCAGAGATGAAGAAAGTCGTCTTTTGGCAGAGTATGCAGCGGGAAACATGGATGCCAGAAGTATTTTGATAGAGAGAAATTTGAGACTTGTAGTATATATATCAAAAAAATTTGAAAATGCAGGAGTAAATGTTGAAGATTTAATTTCTATAGGGACTATAGGACTGATAAAGGCTGTAAATACTTTTAAGCCGGAGAAAAATATAAAATTGGCGACATATGCTTCTCGGTGTATAGAAAACGAGATATTGATGTATTTAAGGAGAAATACCAAGCTCAAAAGTGAGGTCAGCCTTGACGAACCGTTAAATGTGGATTGGGACGGAAACGAGCTTTTGCTGTCGGACATTTTGGGAACAGAAAACGATACTGTGTATCATAGGTTGGAAGATGAAGTAAACAGAACTCTTTTATACGGAGCAATGAACAAACTTGAACCGAGAGAAAAGGAACTGATGGAAATGAGATTCGGCCTCAAAAGCGGGAAAGAGATGACTCAAAAGGAGGTTGCCGATAAACTGGGAATTTCTCAGTCTTATATATCACGACTCGAAAAAAGAATAATATCAAGACTCCAAAAGGAGATAAGAAAATTGGGATAAGATGTGTTTGATTACAAATTGCCACACTTTGACATACATAAGCATTAAGCCCTCAGTACATAACTAAACTTAAAATATTTGTGAATGGGATGGGTATGTATTATGGCGAATAAAGTTGAAATTTGTGGTGTGGACACTTCCAAGCTGCCTTTGTATAAAGAGGCACAAATGGTAAAAATGCTGAAGCAGATAAAAGACGGAGATGATTCGGTCCGTGATATGTTTATAAAAGGAAATCTAAGACTCGTACTGAGTGTGATACAGCGTTTTGCCGGAAGAGGAGAAAATCCGGACGATTTGTTTCAGGTGGGATGTATAGGTCTTATCAAGGCTCTCGATAATTTTGATATGAGCCATGGTGTTAAATTTTCGACTTATGCTGTGCCGATGATTATAGGAGAAGTACGCAGATATTTGAGAGACAACAATTCGATTAGAGTATCCCGGTCCTTGAGGGACTTGGCATATAAATCGCTTCAAGCTAAAGAGGTTCTTGCAAGAAATCTTCAGAGAGAGCCTACAGTGACAGAAATAGCCGCCTCAATGGAAGTTAACCGTGAAGATGTAGTTACGGCACTTGAGTCCATACAGGAACCGGTATCTCTCTTTGAACCTGTTTTTCATGATGACGGAGATGCAATCTATGTAATGGATCAAGTCTCTGATACTAAAAATACAGATACGAAGTGGATTGAGAATATATCTCTTTCGGAAGCGATGGACAAGCTCACCCCAAGAGAAAGACACATTCTCAATATCCGTTTTTTTGAAGGAAAGACTCAGATGGAGGTTGCAAAAGAAATAGGAATCTCTCAGGCTCAGGTCAGCAGGCTTGAAAAAAATGCCCTTTCAGCCATGAGAAAGGAATTGAGCTGAAAGCTTTGCAACTTAAAAAGATATAAACGATATAAGAGAAAGAAGCGTTGTATTTTGTATACATGAATATTTGATTTGAATTTTACAAATAATAGCTTGCCCATGCTGTGTCTTACTATGTATAATGTTAAATAAAGCCATAATAAAATGCTCATTTTGAAAGGAGAGATAAAATGAAAGGTAGGACTAAGCGTTGGTTAAGTATACTCGTAGTATTTTGTATGCTTTTTACTCTTGCAGTGCCTATGTCAGCATTTGCACAGACAGAAGATATAACAATACTTTATACTAACGATGTTCATACTTATATCGACAACGGAACTGTTAAAGACGATAATGAACAGGAACATATTGCGTGGAGTTATTCAAGACTGGCGGCGCTTAAGGAAAGCTTCGGCGAGAATGCTCTGTTGGTAGATGCAGGGGATCACATTCAAGGTACTGCCTATGGCTCAATGGATCAGGGGAAAAATATTATTAAGATGATGGAAACAGCAGGTTATGATCTTGCTACCCTTGGCAACCATGAATTCGATTACGGTATGCTCAGAGCATTGGATGTTGCTCAGAACAGCGCTTTCCCTTATGTTTCATGTAACTTCTACAATGAAAAGGATGGCGTAAGAGGAACTAATGTACTCGACAGCTATAAGATATTTGAAAAGGGCGGAGTTAAAATTGCTTTTGTAGGTGTTACTACTCCTGAATCTTTTACAAAATCCACACCTTCATATTTCCAGGATGAAAACGGAAAGTACATCTATGGAATTGCAGGAGGAACAGATGGCAAAGCCCTTTATGACGATGTACAAAAGGCTATAGACGAAGCTAAGGCAGAGGGTGCGGATTATATAATCGGTCTTGGCCATTTGGGACTGGATGCAGGTTCGGCTCCTTGGAGATCTACAGATGTTATAGCAAATACAGATGGATTCGATGCGTTCATAGACGGACATTCCCACAGCACAATCAGCGGACAGGCAGTCAAAGATAAAGACGGCAGTGAAGTTTTGCTTACTCAGTCCGGTTCATACCTTGGAGCAGTAGGCAAGATGACAATTACAGCCGATGGAGAAATAAAAACTGAACTTATCAATTATGCTGACGGTGTTGAAAGAGATGCAGATGTTGCATCTATAGAAGATAAATGGATGGCAGCTATAGAAGAAAAGCTTGGAGTTATAATAGGAAAAGCCGAAGTTGTTTTTGACAACTACGATAAGGACGGCAATCGTATTGTCCGCAAGCAGGAGACCAATACAGGAGATTTTGCGGCAGACGCACTGTACTATCTGTTTGACAACATGGAGCTTGATGTTGATGTTGCCATTATGAACGGCGGAGGAGTAAGAAACAAAGCTATCACAGGCGAAATGTCATATCTTGACTGCAAATCAATACATACTTTTGGAAATGTGGCATGTTTGCAGACAGTTACAGGACAGCAGATTCTGGATGCTTTAGAATGGGGTGCAAAGGATTATCCTACAGAATGCGGCGGATTCCTCCATGTTTCGGGATTGACTTATGAAATAAACCCATACATAGAATCTACAGTACAAAAGGATGAAAAAGGAGTTTGGACAGGCGGCCCTACAGGGGAATACAGAGTAAGAAATGTCAAGATTTATGATAAGGAAAGCGGCAGCTATCAGCCTATCGACTTGAATGCGAAGTATAACCTTGCAGGATACAACTACACTCTGCGTGATCTTGGAGATGGATTCGCAATGTTTGACGGTGCAGTAAATGTTCTTGACTATGTTATGGAAGATTATATGGTGCTTGCAAACTATATAGAATCATTCCCTGTAGATGAAGCGACAGGTCTTCACACTATAACAGCAGACAATTCTCCTTACGGTGAAGTTACGGGAGAAGGCCGTATTACTGTTAAATGCAGTCATGATGTAGCAGATGGAGAAGTTACAGGCGCAGTTGAACCGACATGTACTAAGGATGGATATACAGGCGACAAAGTTTGTCCTACATGTAAAGAAGAAATCAAAGGCGAGGTAATAAAGGCATTAGGTCATGAATACAAAGACGGAAAATGTGTAAGATGCGGAGCAGCCCAGACAACAGGAGCAGAAACAACAACTCCAGAAACAGGTGACAACAGCCATATGGGATTATATATAATGGCAATGCTTCTTGCGTCTGCATGTATTGCAGGTGTAACAAAAGTTAACAAAAAAGAAGATTAGTAATTCTAATTGAGTAATTTTATGATAAAAGCGGATGTGGATGTTTTCACATCCGCTTTTTACTTGAAAAATATTAGCCTTTGTGATTAAATATAAACAGCAGACATTTGAGCTGCATTGGATTTTTTAGGAGGGCAAAATGATATATACAAAAGAAGTAGAAAATATGTGTCCCGTTAATAAAGGAGCTTATCACGGTCCAAGTCCCATTCCGCAGGAAGGTAAGTGGGTGCAGGTCAAAGAAGTATCTGACATTTCGGGCCTTACTCACGGTGTGGGTTGGTGCGCACCTCAGCAGGGAGCCTGCAAGCTTACTTTGAACATCAAAGACGGAATTATAGAGGAAGCTCTTGTAGAAACTTTAGGTTGTTCGGGAATGACTCATTCCGCAGCTATGGCAGGAGAAATTCTTGTTGGAAAGACTTTGCTGGAAGCACTTAATACAGACCTTGTATGCGACGCAATCAACACGGCTATGAGAGAATTGTTCCTTCAGATTGTTTATGGACGCAGTCAGTCGGCATTTTCAGAAGGCGGACTTGCTGTAGGTGCAGGACTTGAAGATTTGGGAAAAGGGACAAGAAGCCAAGTGGGAACCATATATTCCACAAAAGCCAAGGGCGCAAGATATCTTGAACTGGCGGAAGGATATATAACAGAAGTAGGCCTTGACGAAGAAAACAATGTAATCGGATATAAATATGTTAATTTGGGGAAACTTATGGATGCACTCAAATCAGGTGCTGATTCAGCTGAGGCTCTTGAAAAAGCTGAGGGTACTTACGGAAGGTTTGAGGAAGCCGTTAAGACTATAGATCCAAGAAAGGAATAGGAGGAGCAGTAATGATTACTTTTGAAAATTACGATAGAAAAATTGATAAGATTCAGGCTGTTCTTGATAAATATTCCATCAAGGATCTTGCCGAAGCAGCAGAGATTTGTGAAAAGGCAGGATTTGATCCAAAGAAGATAGTAAAAGAAATACAGCCTATATGTTTTGACGACGCATGTTGGGCATATACAGCAGGAGCGGCAATAGCCATAAAAAAAGGATGCCAAAAGGCGGCAGAAGCGGCAGAGGCGATAGGTGAAGGATTGCAGGCCTTTTGTCTTGCAGGTTCAGTGGCAGAAGACAGAAAAGTAGGATTAGGTCATGGTAATCTTGCTGCCATGCTTCTTCGTGAAGAAACAAAGTGCTTTGCATTTCTCGCAGGCCACGAATCCTTTGCGGCGGCAGAAGGCGCAATAGGAATTGCCAAGTCTGCAAATAAAGTTCGTAAAAATCCTTTGAGAGTAATTCTAAATGGTCTTGGAAAAGATGCGGCTCAAATAATTTCAAGAATAAACGGATTTACATATGTTCAGACTAAGTTTGATTATTCTGACGGAACTGTGGAAATAGTTAATGAAACTCCGTATTCCAAAGGTGAAAGAGCAAAAGTTCGCTGCTATGGAGCAGACGATGTAAGGGAAGGCGTTGCAATCATGCATCTTGAAAAGGTGGATGTTTCCATAACAGGCAATTCTACCAACCCTACGAGATTCCAGCATCCTGTTGCGGGAACATACAAAAAAGAATGTGTGCAGCAAGGTAAAAAATATTTCTCCGTAGCTTCAGGCGGAGGTACGGGAAGAACTCTTCATCCTGACAATATGGCAGCAGGACCTGCTTCATACGGAATGACGGATACTATGGGAAGAATGCATTCCGATGCTCAGTTTGCAGGATCATCATCTGTTCCGGCACATGTGGCCATGATGGGATTCATAGGAATGGGCAACAATCCTATGGTCGGAGCTACTGTGGCAGTTGCGGTAGCAGTTGAAGAATCAAGATAAACACAGAAAAAACACACAACATAATCATATGAAGTATTGATTTTCAGGCATGATAATGCTAAAATTATTACGCATTGATTTATTTTCTAATATGGAAATATGGAGGAAAAAATGAAAAAGATTATTTCACTTTTACTTGTCCTGACGCTTATACTGTCGGCATTTTCACTGGCAGGCTGTTCAAGCAAAACAGAAGGCGAGGGCGACGCATTGACAGTTTGTGTAGTAGTATCTTCGGCATTTGGCGACAAATCCTTTAACGATTCAGCCAAAGAGGGAGTAGACAAGCTTAAAGAAGATTATGGAATTACCGTAAAGACTATTGAGTGCCAGCAGGAGAATTTCAAACAGCGTATGATGGAAGCTGCAGAAGAATCCGATGTAGTAGTACCTGTAGGCTGGGAATTCTATGAAATATCAGATGTTGCAAAGGAATATCCGGACACTAAGTTCATATGGGTAGACAATCCGGCAGAGGGAATTGAAGATTTACCGAATGTACTTTCTATATTGTATGCACAGAACGAGGGTTCATTCTTAGCCGGCTATATAGCAGCAAGCATGTCTAAGACAGGCGTTGTAGGAGCAGTAGGAGGAGAAGACAATAATACTATAAATGACTTCCTCGTTGGATATACAGAGGGTGCCAAGTATGCAAATCCTGATGTAAAAGTAGTTACCAATTATGCCAACACTTATGAAGATCCGGCAAAAGGTAAGGAATGTGCACTTGCTCTCAACAGCCAGGGTGCTGATGTAATCTTTGCAGTAGCAGGAAACACAGGAAACGGTGTATTTGCAGCAGCTAAAGAAAAGGGATTCCAGGTAATCGGTGTTGACCAGGATCAGAAGATATCAGCTCCTGAATATGATGAACAGATTATATGCTCAATGAAAAAGGAAGTAGGTACTTCTATATATGATACTATCAAGGCTCTCATAGAAGAAGACACTTGGAACGGTGGAAGAATATGGACTGCCGATATGGCTACAGGCTATGTTTCAATGGCTTACGGTAATGAAGATTCGGTTCAGCAGGTAAGCGACGACCTTAAGGCTGCTGCTGACGAGGTAAAGAGCAAGATAGTTTCAGGTGAAATTAAAGTTTCAACAACAAGACAGTAATACACCTAAAGAGATTATAGAAAATAAATAAATCCGCACATTAGGCGTAGCGTTAAATGCGCTACGCCGTTTTTTATAAGAGGTAAAAGTTTTGCAGGATACTATAGTAAAATTTGAAAATATATCCATGCAGTTTCCGGGAGTACTTGCTAATGATGATGTTTCTCTTGAAATAAAAAAGGGAGAAGTATTTGCCCTTGTAGGTGAAAATGGGGCCGGCAAGAGTACATTGATGAATATACTGTATGGAATTCACAGACCCACAGACGGGAATGTATATGTTAAAGGCGAAAAACTTGAAAAATTTAAGCCCATGGAAGCTATAGAAAGAGGTGTGGGAATGGTACATCAGCATTTTATGTTGGTACCTTCTTTTACTGTGGCTCAAAATATAGTGTTAAGTAAAGAACCTAAAAAGATGGGCTTTATGTATGACCTTAAAAAGGCTGAAAGAGAGGTTATGGCACTATCTGAGGAATATGGACTCAAGATAGATCCAAAAGCCATAGTCGGAGAGACAAGCGTAGGAATACAGCAAAGAGTTGAAATCCTTAAAACCCTTTACAGGGGAGCCGATATTCTGATACTTGACGAACCTACGGCAGTTCTGACTCCTCAGGAGACGGAAGAACTGTTTGTGGTAATCAGAAGAATAGTTAAAGAAAAGGATATGACTGTAATTATTATAACTCATAAGCTTTATGAGGTAATGTCCATATCCGACAGAGTAGGAGTAATGCGCCGAGGTAAGCTGGTAGGCGTAGAAAAGACCGAGAATGTTAACGAGAGAATTCTATCTTCCATGATGGTAGGCAGAGAGGTCTTGTTTGATAATATAGAAAAGACGGGAAATTACGGAGATGTACTTATAGAGGCTAAAAATCTCTTTATTGCAGATAACAGAGGACTTATGGCTGTAAATGGAATAAACCTTTCTGTAAGAGCCGGAGAGATATTGGGAATTGCAGCTATAGAGGGCAACGGACAGAGTGAATTAGCTGAGGCGCTTGCCGGCATGAGAAAGGTTGAAAAGGGTGATTTTTATATCGGAGGCCAAAGTGCCGCAGGAAAAAATCCAAGGGAAGTAAGAAAACTGGGTTTGGCACATATTCCCGAGGACAGAATTTCCACCGGAGTTGCTATGCCGTCCACCATTGCCGAGAACATGATTATAGGCAAGGAGAAAACCGAGGAATTTGCAGTGAGGGGGCTTCATCTTCGCCAGTCCAGCATAACAAGATATGCAAAAGAGTTATTTGAAAAATTTGACCTCAGAGGAGCCGGAATAGATACTCAGGTTGGCTCATTGTCAGGTGGCAATATGCAAAAGGTGGTAGTTGCAAGAGAGTTTTCTCTTGATACACCTGTGCTTATTATTTCCCAGCCTACAAGAGGTGTAGATGTCGGAGCCATAGAGTTTATACATAAACAGATAATAGAAAAGAGGAATAATGGTTGTGCCATATTGCTCATAAGTGCAGACCTTGATGAAGTGTTCCGGTTGTCAGACAGGATAATAACACTCTATGAGGGAAGAATAACCGGAGAATTTGAACCTGATGAGATAGATAAAATGGGTATAAGTTATTATATGACAGGAGACAGAAGCAAAGAAAAAACGACTTCAGAAGATTTGTCCTGTTTTAAGGAGGGAGGTTTCGTAAATGAATAAGATTACGACTTCTCTCAGAAAAAACAAAACATATCTGACTTCTCTTGCTTTAAGTATTGCCATAGCGCTGATAATAGGCGGAATCCTCATGGCTGTTACAGGATTTAATCCTTTGGAGGGATACGGCGCTATGCTAAATGGTGTATTTGGCTCTTCAAGAGTGTTTGGAAATACGCTGGCTAAAATGTTGACATTGTGTCTGACCGGTCTTGCAATGACAGTGGGAGCAAAAGCCGGGCTGTTTAATGTAGGTGGAGAAGGACAGCTTTTTCTTGGAGGACTTGCTGCAACCATGACAGGTGTATATCTCCAAGGTGTTACGCCGCTGATAGCAGTACCTGCCGCATTCCTCTCGGCTATAGTGGTAGGTGGATTTTATGCATGGATACCGGCGGTTCTGAAAGTGAAGCTGCAAGTAAGCGAAGTCATAACGACGATTATGATGAATTCCGTAGCAATTTATGTGTGTACATACCTTGTAAACAGCAGCGGACCGCTTGCTACTGATGACCACGGTGTTTTGGGAGGTACCGAAGCTATACCGGAGGCATTTAGATTTGCACAGATGATACCTCGCTCCAATTTGAGTACAGCCATCATATACAGTGCATTTATAGCATTTGTATGTTGGTACTTGATGCAGAAAACAAGCATAGGTCTTGAAATGAAAGTCACAGGCGAAAATGAGCGCTTTGCTTTCTTTGCAGGACTTCCTAAGGAAAAGATAATGATTTGGTCAATGATTGCATCAGGAGCAATATGCGGACTTGTGGGAATGTTTGAGGTATATGGATATCAGTTCAGATTTCAGGACAGCATAAGCAATGAATTTTATTATGATGGAATGCTCGTTGCCATGATAATGAATTATAATCCGATAGGAATAATAATAATGAGCTTCTTTTTCGCAGTAATAGATATAGGAGCCAATGCGATGGAATTTTCAACCGGTGTTTCAGGAGAAATTTCCGATATAATTTTTGCGATAATCATATTCTTGATGGCAGCAGAAAGCGGAATAACAAAAATTTTGACGCAGAAAGTTTCAAGGCGGAAAGCAAAAGAGAAACTCAGAAAGGAGGCGCAATGATGGATAGCTTTTTGGAAGTTTTTAATATAGGACTTTTTCAAAACACTTTGAGAACTGCGACTCCTGTTATTCTGGCGGCGATGGGCGGTCTTATGACTGAACAGGCCGGAATAATGAACATCGGAATGGATGGTATGATATTGATAGGCGCATTTGTGGCGGTTGCATTTAGCTTCACTATGAGCAGTGCGGCTACAGGCGTTCTCCTTGCTGTATTGTGCGGTATACTTATAGGCTTGTTCTTTGCTCTGTTTGTAGTTAAGTTCAAGAGCGATGAGTTTATTATAGGAATGGCCCTCAATACATTTGCCGGAGGTCTTACTGTATACCTGCTAAGATCCATATTCGGAGTCAAAGGAACATTTTCAAATGCAGGCATAGTTGCATTGCCGACGGTACATATTGATTTTCTTGATAAGATACCGATTTTAGGACCGCTTCTTAATGACAACTCCATATTTGTTTACATAACATGGATATTTGTATTTATGGCATGGTTCTTTTTATACAGAACTCCTTACGGATTTTGGATGAGAGCAGCGGGTGAACATCCCGAATCTTTGGAGACGGCAGGTGTGAGTGCTCAAAAGATGAAATTCCTTGCCAGCATACTTTGCGGAGTATTTTGTGGATTTGCAGGAGCCCACTTATCTTTGGGTTATTTGACAATGTTTACTGAAGGAATGAGCAATAGCAGAGGTTTTATAGCTTTTGCCTGTGTAATTTTCGGAATGGCAAACCCTCCTAAAGTATTTTTGGCAGCATTGCTGTTTGGTTTTCTTGACGCTCTTGGACTAAGACTTCAAAGCATAGGAATACCGTCGGATTTAACATCTACACTGCCTTACATAGCGACTGTGTTGATGCTTATATATGTTGTAGTAAGTACAGGCAAGAAAAAGAAAAAGAGGGCACAGAATCAGCTGAAAATAAGCGAAAGTGCTTAATTAAATATATAAAAGGGGAAAAAACATGAAGAAATTTTTATCTACATTGATGATTTTAACTATGTGTGCAGGGATGAGTATTTTCCTTGCAGGATGTGGCAGTTCTGAGCCTTACAGCAAATATGATTTGTCTGAATATATCAAACTGCCGGACTATAATTCATTTGAGACTGCCGTTCCTAAAGTAGCAATTACAGATGATGATATCCAAAAGGATATTGCTTCAAGACTGGAAGCAGCAGCGACTACTGACAAAATAAAAGAGGGAACAGTAGATAACGGAGACAGTGTAACCGTAAAATTTAAAGGAACACTTGCCGACGGAAGTTCGCCTGAGGGAATGAACTCCGAAGGATATGATCTTAAACTGGGTTCGGGAAGTATGATAGACGGGTTTGAAGAGGGTCTTTTCGGAGCAACTATAGGTGAAGAAGTTTCTCTTGACCTTAAGTTTCCTGATCCATATAAAAACAATGAAGAACTTTCAGGTAAAGATGTAAACTTTAAAGTTACTGTTTTAAGCAAGAATGTAAAGAATGTTCCTGACCTAAATGAGGAGTTCGTAAAGGCAAACAGCGATTACGAAACAGTGGAGGAGTATAGAGCCGCAGTGGCGAAAGAACTGGAACAAAAAGCTTATGATGAAGAACTCTATAAGATTAAGTCTGAACTTTATTCTAAGATAGTAAGTGATACAGAAGTTATCAAATATCCTGAAAAGGAGCTTAAAAAGCAAGTAAAAGAGCTGCACAAGAGTTACAAAGAACTTGCTAAGAACAGCGGCAAAGAGTGGGAAGACTACAGAAACGAGACTCTTGGTGTGAATGAGGAAGAATATGACGAGCAGTTAGAGCTTTATGCACAGGAGTTGATAAAGCAGGAAATGATAATATATGAAATCGCTAAGAAAGAAGAACTTAAGGTAACTGAAGAGGAGTATGACGAATATCTGAAAAATATGCTGGCATCTTCAAACTTTAAGGATGAGGAGGCATTCAAAGAATATACGGGAATGTCGCTTGAAAAGTATGCCGAGACATATAAGCTGGATAGAGACTTGCTTCTGACAAAAGAGCTTGATAAAATTTACGACAGACTGATCGGCGCTGATGATGATTCGGCAGAGGATGAGAAAACAGCTGACGAAGAATAGTCTGTGATGTAATATTTGTTATCCTTGGAGAATATACTTGTCTAAATGGGAGGTACCGAGGATGATAAGTACAGACAAACTTAAGAATAAAGAGGTTATAAATATCGGAGACGGCAGAAGTCTGGGGTTTGTATATGATATTGAAGTAGACTTGGACAAAGGTGCGATAGATGGCATTGTTATACCGGGCAGCCGTGGCTTTATGGGATTGTTCTCCAAGGGAGAGGGAGACACAGTAATAAAATGGGAGAGAGTAAGGACTGTAGGAGATGATGTAATCCTTGTAGATTTGGACAGCTTCTGAAAATACCTAAGCCAAAGCCGATAATATAAGCACAGGAGGTAACTGTTATGAAGTGCCCGTATTGTGATAAGGTTGATACTAAAGTTATAGATTCAAGACCCACAGAAGAAGGACATGCCATAAGACGAAGAAGAGAATGTGATGAATGCGGCCGGAGATTTACTACTTATGAAAAAGTTGAAGAAACGATGTTGATGGTAGTTAAAAAGGATGGCCGCAGGGAAGCTTTTGACAGAAATAAAATACTCAACGGTATTATAAAAGCCTGTGAAAAACGACCTGTTTCAATGGCTCAGATGGAAGGTATAGCAGACGAAATAGAAAAGAACATAAGTAACTCCATGAAAAAGGAAGTGGAGAGCTACAACATAGGAGAGTTGATAATGAATCTCCTCAAGGATGTAGATGAAGTTGCTTATGTGAGGTTTGCATCGGTATACAGGCAATTTACGGATGTAAGCACTTTTATAAAAGAAATTGAAAAGCTTATAGGGCCTGCTATATTGTCTGAGGAGAAAAATGTTAAGCAAGATAAAGAAGAAAAAACCGGAGAGGAATAATGGATATTTTTCAAATTGCTATAGATGGGCCGGGAGGTGCAGGTAAATCTACTGTTGCAAAGGCCGTGGCTCAAAAATTAAATATTGAATATATAGATACCGGAGCTATGTACAGAGCTTTTGGACTCAAGATGCTTAGGCTTGGCATGGCGATGGAAGATAATGCACAGCTTAGACAGCTGCTTAATGAAACGGTTATAGATTTTAAGAACGGAGATATAATACTGGATGGAGAAGTGGTTAATGGTCTTATAAGGACGCAGGAGGTATCTATGGCCGCTTCCGGCTGCTCAGCGTTTCCGGCAGTTAGAGAAAAAATGGTGGAGATTCAGCAGCAGATGGGCAAAAGTAAGAGTGTTGTCATGGATGGACGAGATATATGTGAAGTAGTATTTCCGTCGGCAAAATATAAATTCTTTGTAACGGCAGATGCAAAGGAAAGAGCAAAGAGACGACACAAAGAATTGGCGGCAAAAGGTGAAAATGTAAGCTATGATGAGGTTTTGAGGCAGATAGAGGAACGAGACAGAAAAGACTCTACAAGAGCAGCAAGCCCTATGAAAAAAGCGCCGGATGCAGAGCTTTTAGATACTACTGATATGACTGTAAATGAAGCAGTAGACTATATATGCGATAAAGTTTTAAAGGATATAAGAGCATAATAACAGCCTCCGATGGAGAATATAACTATCGGAGGTTTTTTAATGGAAAATATCAACGGTAAGCGAGTGAAAGGAATAGCCTTGCTTTTTTTGGTCTTGACTTTATTACTGATGATAAAGACGGCATATATACAGATATTTTGTCATGAACGCTTTGAAAGCGGAGCGGCATCTCAGCATGAGATGGCTGTAAGAGGGCTTGATACGAGGGGAATGATTCTTGACAGAAACCTAAGACCACTTACAGGAGGCATAAGGCAATATTATTATATAATACCTAAGCGACTGAAAAACGGGCAGCTTGATGAAATTATAAAATCCATAGGTGGACAGCAGATTGCAAAAGAGGGTCAAAGTTATGTTGTTTACAGAACAGAAACTTTTGACCATGAAGCAACGGAAACACTTAATAAAAAATATGAAGCATATGTCTTTTCTACATCTTCAAGGTATTCGGATAATCAGACAGCAGCACATTTTATAGGATATCTGAACGACGATGAAAAGCTTGGCGTATCAGGGATAGAGAAAAAGTATCAGGATGTTCTTCGCTCTGACAGCAGCAGGCTTATGATAAGGGTTGACGCCGGGAGAAATTTAATCAGAGGATTGCCCCCTGTTATAGAGAGAATAAGCGGTAATGACAGCGAAAGCAGTATTATGGACAGCCGCTCGGTAGTTACATCAATAGATAGAAGATTGCAACATATATGTGAAAGGGCATTGGATAATCATATAAAATCAGGTGCGGCAGTAGTAAGCCGATGCGACACAGGAGAAGTTTTGGCGTGGGCTTCTTTGCCTGTGTTTAATCCTAATGATATTGAATCATATTTAGATGGTGGAGATTGTCTTATTAACAAAGTGAGTCAGGGAGCTTATGCTCCGGGTTCTGTATTTAAGGTTGTGACTGCGGCAGCTGCCATGGAAAACGATATATGCGGTGAAGAAGAAATTTTCGAGTGCAAGGGAACAGTATCTGTAAATGGTATTACTCTTGGATGCTCCAATGCACCTGAGGGCGGACACGGTTTGATAGACATGGGTGAGGCCATGGCTGTATCGTGCAACTGTTATTTCGCACAATTAGCAGAGAAAGTAGGAAGTGAAAATATAGTTATACAAGCCAAGAAGATGGGATTTGGCAAAACTGTACTTGATGGATTTCCTGAAGAAAGCAAAGGTAATATACCTGATGTAGGCGATGTCGGCTCATGGGATGTAACAAACCTTGCAATAGGCCAAGGCGAAATACTTGCAACTCCTCTGCAAGTGAACAGGATGATATCTATTATTGCCTCAGGAGGCAGGCTAATCCCGGCAAAGATAGTTATTGATGATGAGGATTATACGGACAAACATCAGGCGAGACAGATTATAAGACCCGAGACAGCGCATGCTATTGAAAAGATGCTTGAAAGCGTTATGAGCACAGGAACAGGCAGCTCAGACTGGCAGATGCCGGTGTGGGGAAAGACCGGCACTGCCGAAGCAGGAGCTGACGGCATGGAAAGAAACTGTTGGTTTACCGGTTACTGTGAGGCTGACGGTAAAAAATATGCAATCACTGTGCTTGCTCAAGACGGCATATCAGGTTCAGCTACAGCCATGCCTGTGTTTAAGGAAATAACGGAATTCCTAAAAAAATCATCAGAATAGAGACAGAAAAAACACATAGCAAGATGTAAATAAACAGAGAGTCACTCTTTCCATTCTTTCAGATATTCTCTCAACTTGCCCAAGGCTTTCTTCTCTATTCGTGAAACATATGAACGGCTTATATCCAAGTCTTTGGCGATTTCTCTCTGAGGTCTGGGTTCGCTTCCGTCAAGACCGTATCGTGCTGTTATTACAGCTTGTTCACGCTGGGTGAGAGCTTCTTTCAATGCCTTTTTTAGGTTGCTTACTTGTATTTTAAGATCAATTGAATCTACTATTTCATCCGTGTCGGTACCCAAAATATCATTAAAGCTTATCTCATTACCATCCTTATCGACACCTATGGGTAGGCTGAGGGAAATTTCCTGCTTTATTCGTTTTGATGCTCTTATGCTCATCAGGATTTCGTTTTCTATGCACTTTGCAGCATAAGTGGCAAGTCTTGTTGATTTTTTGCCTGAATATGTATTGACAGCTTTTATCAGTCCTATTGTGCCGATGGAAATTATATCATCCTGGTTGTTGCTCGAACTTGTATATTTTTTTGCGATATGCGCCACCAGACGAAGATTGTGCTCTATAAGTACGGACCTTGCCGTAGGGTCGTTCTGCTCAAGTAGTTTTACGAAATGTTGTTCTTCCTTTTCTGTAAGTGGATTTGGAAAAGAAGTGCTCATATATGTAAACCCCCTCTATAGATTTAAACTATATGCATAAAAGAGATGTCCGGTGCTTGGCAATCATTAAAAATGCAAGTACCTATTTACTAAGAACATAAAAACAGGCCTCTTTTTTAGAGACCTGTTTTATCGATGGGTATTAAGTTATTTTTCAAATGACAGGCAGTCTGTACACTGATCCATGGCAGGGTTGGCTTCGTGGGTTCCAACCGTTATGGAATCAAGAGCACAGAAATTCTCTGTCTTTTCGTGATGTTTGCACTGGTCAACAGTACATCTTATAGTTTGGTGTTTTTGACATCCCATTTGATTGCCCTCCTTATTTATTAAGCTCTCAAAAGTATTATTACCGAAACTTCACAAATTATTACGGGTACGATACTTGTACTTTATGCGATAAAATGATATAATTTTAGCCGATAATAGGCACATGACTTGGAAAAACTTTAAGGATATGATCCGGAGTTTCATTTTGCGTTTTTTTGAAAATTTAAAAAAGGAGCAAAAATGAAGATAAAAGCATTGCCGGAATATGAACGCCCAATGGAAAAATGCCTTTCCATAGGGATTGAACGCCTGACCAATGCTGAGCTTATAGCTCTCATTATAAATTCAGGCACAAGAGAAAAATCTGCTGTTGCGTTGGCAGAAGAAATATTGGCGCAGGACAGTTCAGGTATAGGTTATCTGAGAGAAACTTCCCTTCAGGAGCTTATGAGTATAAAAGGGATAGGCAGTTCAAAGGCAGCGAGAATTATGGCTGCAGTTGAGCTGGGAAAGCGAATAGCCTCAAAACCTGTTCAAAAAGGAATGAAAATACAAGACGATGAAGATGTTGCGAAGCTTTTTATGGAAGAAATGCGGGGGCTTAAGAAAGAAGTGTTTAAAGCTGTTTTGCTTGATTCCAAAGGCGGTGTGATATCGGTAGAAACCGTTTCCATAGGGGAACTTAGCAGCACCATTGTTCATCCGAGAGAGGTGTTTAGCCAAGCTGTAAGGAAGAGTGCTGCCGCAATAGTATTTGTGCATAATCATCCCAGCGGCGAGCCTATGCCAAGCGGGGAAGATATAGCTACCACCGGCAGGCTCGTAGAGTGCGGAGAACTTCTTGGAATTACAGTGGTAGATCATTTGATTATTGGAGACGGGCGATATATGAGTCTTAGAGCCATGGGTAAAATCTAAAAATGAGGAGTAATAATATGTGTAGTTTTTTTAAGGCAAAAGATATGGGTATTGATTTGGGAACAGCTAACACGCTGATTTATGTAAAGGACAGCGGAATAATATTGAATGAACCCTCAGTTATAGCAGTAGATTCAGATACATCAAAGATATTGGCGGTAGGAGCCGATGCTAAAGCAATGCTGGGTAAGGCACCTAGAAACATATCGGTGGTAAGACCGCTTCAGGACGGAGTTATTTCGGATTTTGACAAGACGGCTGACATGCTCAAGACTTTTATAGAAAGAGCCATGGAGCAGAAAAAAATGAGAAATTACAGAGTGGCAGTCGGTGTTCCTACAGGCGTTACAGAAGTTGAAAAGCGCGCGGTGGAAGAAGTAGTAAGACAGATGGGTGCCACAGAAGTTTATATACTTGAAGAACCTATGGCGGCAGCTATAGGAGCAGGACTTCCTGTTGACGGAACAACCGGATGCATGATTGCAGATATAGGAGGCGGAACAACTGATGTTGCGATAATTGCATTAGGAGGAGTGGTAGCCAGCACTTCAATAAGACATGCAGGTGATAAGTTCAACGATGCAATAGTACAATATATAAGAAAACGACATGCATTGCTTATAGGCGATAAGACAGCAGAAGAACTTAAGATAAACTTAGGCTGTGCATGTATGGATGTAGATGAATTTGGAAATGAAATTATTAAGACCATGAATGCAAGGGGTCGTGATATAATTTCGGGACTTCCTAAAACTCTTGAAATTACCAATAAGGATATGATGATTGCTCTTCAGGAATCCATGGACATCGTAGTTGATGCTGTAAAGGCAACCATTGAAAAGGCACCGCCTGAAATCGCAGCAGACATAGCAGAAAACGGTATGATGCTTTCAGGTGGAGGCGGAAATATATATAACCTTGATAAACTTATTAAAAAGAAAACAGACATGGATGTTACCGTAGCCGAAAATTCATTTGAGGCAGTAGCTTTAGGAACCGGAAAAGGTCTTGAAGATGTGGAAAAACTCAAGGTGTATACAAGAAAAGCAAAGAGGAGAGGAACAGAAAATTAAGATATGCGATGGATTAGAGAACACAAACTGATAGCCAGTCTTATATCGTTGTTAATAGTGCTGACGCTGATATTTGTGCTGTCGGTGGTTACCGGTACGGGGGACAAATCTTTTGCTGCATTTGTAAATAATGGTGTGACGAAAGTTTCCGGATTCTTTTCTTCTGTGGGAGGAAGCATAAGAGACGGAGTAGGCGGAATATTTTCGGGTGCAAGCAAACAAAAGGAAATAGATGAGCTTGAAGAAGAGATAGATAGGCTTGAAAGAGAGTTGACCCAGGCAAAACTGACAGAAGAGCAGTTAGCACAGCTTCAGGAATTGTCCGGAATATTGAATTACGATTATACATCGCAAGTATTTAATGTGGTTACTGCGGATGTGAAGCTGAAAGACGGCTCCAACTGGACAGGAGTTTTTACTGTAAACAGAGGAACTGAATCGGGGATATCGGCAGGAAGTGTTGTAATCGACGGATCAGGTCTTGTAGGCACCGTTACAGAAGCAGGAGAGGGGTGGGCAAAAGTCAAACCTGTTATTTCAAACGGAGACAAGATGAGCTTTAAGATGGCAAGAGACGGAAGTCAGCTTGGTATAGTTTCCGGAAACTCCAAGGGAACTTTGTCGGGATATATGCTTGACGACAACTCAACCGTTGCAGAGGGAGACATATTGCTTAGCTCCGGAATGGGCAATTATCCGGAGGGAATAGAAATAGGAAGTGTCAAATCTGTAAAATATAACAGTGATAAGCTCATAAGAGAGATAACTGTTGAACCTTCGGTTAATTTTGCAAGTCTTAGGAAAGTTGCGGTGATAATATGAAATACTGGAAAGCAGGAATCTTTTTCCTCATAGCGTTTTTCATACAGACTTCACTGCTTAATCTGATAAGTATAGGTGGTTATACACCCAATTTGCTCCTTTGCCTGGTAGTAATATTTTCATTTTTATATGAAAAGGACATGTACGGCTTGGTTTACGGAGCTGTTTTCGGATTGATATATGATGCGTGCTACAGTTATGTTATAGGGCCGACTCCCATTGCACTTCTGATAGTAGCCGTACTTGTGCTCATTTTAAGAGAATATGCAAATATAGAGAATATAATAAGCATGTGGATAGTGTCGGCTGTATCGTTCTTTTTTTATTATTTTGTAAATTGGGGACTTTATAGAATAGCGGGAACACCTCTTGGTCTTTCCTATGCGTTTTCTCATGCGATATGGATTGTACTTTACTCCCTTGCTGTAATTACCGTACTTTATGTTTTTATGATAAAAAGAGTGATTAAATATCACAAAGACAGGTATTTTAGATGAACAAGAGATTACTTGATTCAAGATTTTATCAAATATTAACTTTAGTTATAATCCTTGTGCTTATATTATGTATAAGGCTTTTTGTGCTGACAGTAATACAGCATGATTCTTGGAATGCGTCTGCTGACAGCCAGAATACAAAGGAAATAACAACAGAAGCCCCGAGAGGAAAAATACTTGACCGTTATGGCAGGGAGATAGCTACCAACAGGCAGATTTTCACAGTCACATTTAATATAAGCGGTCTTTCAACAGAGGAAATAAATACTGCAAGTTATAATTTGGTAAGTATACTTGAGACTAACGGAGATGAATATGTGGATAACTTCCCTATAGTGATAGAGGGAGGAGAATACAGATATTCATATGATGACGAAAAAGCCCAATGGCTTTCTAAACAGAATTTTCCCTCTGACATGACAGCAGAGCAGGCATTTAACGCATTGCGTAACCAGTATGAAATCGACCCGCATATAGATCGTTATGAGGCCGCAGAGGAACTTCAGACTACCTATGGGGTATATCCTCCGATAAACATAAGGAGCATGACATATACTTATGATTCGGATAAGGAGCAATTTCTTGAAAAATATGAGCTTGATACTGATTTGAGTGCAAATGAGGCATTTGCGAAATTAAGGAAGAAATACAATATAGATGAAAATCTTTCGGAAGAAGATGCCCGTAAGATTTTCAGAGTAAGGGATGAGATAAAGACCCTTGGATATAACAAATACCTTTCCAGCACCATAGCAAAAGATGTATCCAATGATACAGTGGTTTATGTAGAAGAGCATGCGGCAGACCTTAAAGGTGTCGAAATCGGTTCTGAGACTGTAAGATACTATCCAAACGGAAGCACTCTTTCCCATGTGTTAGGATATATGGGAAGTATTTCAGATTATCAGTATGAAGAATATGTAAAAGAGAAAGGATACAATGCCACAGACCTTATAGGTAAAGATGGTATTGAATCTTCTATGGAGTCATACTTGAGGGGAAAGGACGGCATAAAATCCGTAAGAGTAAACAGTCGAGGTGACTATATAAGCACAGTGAGCGAAACAGATCCTGTTGCCGGCAAAAATGTTTATCTCACAATAGATTTGGAACTCCAAAAGACTGCCGAGGAAAGCCTTGAAAAAGCCATAAACGCAGTAAGCAGCGGAAGTGTATTCCGTGGTGAATACGGCAATACCGGTATGAGTAAGTTTGCCAACTGCGGTTCCGGTGCAGCCGTGGCAATAGATGTTGAAACGGGAGATGTGCTTGCAATGGCCAGCTATCCCGATTATGACCCTAATATATTTGCAGAGGGGATTTCGACAGAGGACTGGGCATCTGTTCAAAGCACCAATCCAAGGGACTTGTTGGCGCCTACGCCGCTTTATAATGTAGCTACCAAAGCATCAGTACAGCCGGGTTCCACTTTTAAACCGGTAACTGCGGTAGCCGCTTTGCAGTGCGGACTTGATCCTAACAAATCAATCCGTGATACAGGTCACATAACAGTCGGAGACAGAACATGGGGATGTAGTGCATGGAACACTTACAGAGGAACCCATGGATGGCAGGATATGGCCACAGGAATTCAAAATTCCTGCAACTATTATTTTTATTGTATTGCAACGGGGAAAGACTGGGGAACAGGTGCTTCACTCGGATATGATAAAGATATAAGCATCGAAAAAGTGATGGAAGTGGCAAAAGAGTTCGGCCTTGGGCAAAAGTCCGGTATCGAGCTTGATGAAACGATAACACCGTTGGCTTCTGCTGAGAGGAAGATGGAAGCAACAAAGAATTCTCTTTGGTATTATCTTTACAGTACAGCAGTTAACTATTGGCCTTCATCTGTCACGGAAGATGAAGAATCTTTGAGAAAAGATATAGATACTATTGTAAGCTGGACGGAGGAAAATCCGTCAAGAAACGAAATAATAAAAAGAATAGAAGAACAAACAAAAGTAGAAGAAGATAAAGTAGAAACAGTTACTGATATATGTAAATATTCGTATTTTAATCAGGCACAGTGGACTGTAGGTGACGAGTTTAATATTTCCATAGGACAGGGTGACAATGCATATACTCCTCTTCAGATGGCTAATTATGTTGCCACATTGGGAAATTACGGAGTTCGTAATCAAGTCAGCATAGTTAAGGGAATAGAGGGTATCGGAGAAACACAAAAAGAAGAACCGTATGTCATAAATGTAGATAAAGATGATATGGACAGCGTTATCGAGGGAATGCGCAGGGTAGTGAAAAAAGGAACACTTTCGGGGATTTTCAGGAACTTCCCGGTAGATGTTGCAGGAAAGACCGGTACTGCGGAAAAAGACGGTTATATAAACCCTGTTGACGAAGTCTCATATGTTAAGAGTCACTTATCTTCAATAGCATCAGGAGTTTCTTGGGCAGAAGTGGAAAGCGCCATGAAGCAGTTGATGAAAGAAGACCCGGAGAGATATCCGACTGAAAACGATGCTGTGGACGATGCATTGATAGAGGCAAGCGGAAACAGAATCACTCAGTCTCAAATAGATCGGTACAAGGATACCTACGATGAATTTGCGTGGGTTGTTACAATGGCTCCGGCCGACGACCCTAAGATTGCCGTTGTTGTTATGCTGGTACAGGGAGGTATCTCATATAATGCAGGTCCTGTAGCAAGAGAAATTATAGGAAAATATCTTGATCTTCAGGGTCAATACGAAGCAGCGGATTTTACGACTAAAATGCAGTAGAAACAGGAGGAAACCCATGGGCAAGGCCATTGTAATTGCATCAGGAAAAGGCGGTACAGGTAAAACAATGTTTGCCGCTAATTTAGGTACCACTTTGGTCAGCCAGGGACATAAGGTAGTTCTCATAGATCTTGATACAGGTCTTAGAAATCTTGATCTTTATCTTGGGATTGAAAATAATATAGTTTACGATGTGAATGATGTATTGACGGGAGTTTGCCGCATCAGGCAGGCTTTGGTAAAGGTAAAGGCTTTTCCCGGACTGTACTTTATGGCAGCCTCGCCACAGAAACCCAATGGAGAGATAACGCCTCTTCATATAAAGGTGCTTTGTGAGAAACTTAAGAGTAAGTACGATTATGTAATCATAGATGCACCTGCCGGAATAGATGATGGCATGATAATAGCAACAGGCGGCTGCGATATGGGCATAATAGTGGTGACACCTGAATATGCGTCTCTTAGAAATGCAGAAACCGTAAAGAATACCATAGAAGATCAAGGCATCGATAATATATGCTATATAGTCAACCGCATAGATTTGAATTTGATGGAAGCAGGCAAGGCGCCTTCGTTTGACGAAGTCACCAAGAATATAAGAGATAAGATAGTGGGGATTATACAGGAAGACGAAAACATACATGTTTCCACTAACTTAGGAGTTCCCATCGTTTCTATGGAAAACACTTATATATCTAAGAGTTTTAAGGCGATGGCAGTAAGGATAAAAAGGTTGCTCGAAAATAAAGAATAAAAAATGCCGGTAATTAAACCGGCATTTTTAGTTGTTTGCTGATTATTTAGGCCTATAGGACAAAAAGAGTTGGTAAAAGCCGCTATAATCGTTGGAATTC
>CAJMLH010000017.1 GCA_905214195.1 uncultured bacterium | reverse complement strand
CACTTCGTGCTCTTGGGAATTCTTGGCGTTTGACCTACCAACGATTTTTTTCAAATCGGGCTTTACTGCGCCGTCGAATTCTTGCCAATCGCACTTCGTGCTCTTGGGAATTCTTGGCGTTTGACCTACCAACGATTTTTTTCAAAAATCGGGTTAGGTCATAAAAAATCCCTAAGCCGATAAAAATATCGATTTAGGGACGATTATTTCATAACCGCGGTACCACCCTAATTGCCAACGCCTTTCGTCACCGTCTCTTATCGGCTTAAACCGAATTAAGACATCCCGCAGGATATGGCCTCTCATTAAAGTGACCAGGCTCCGGAGTGATATTCACTTAGGGTTTCACCACTGCCCTCTCAGCCTGTGAGGCAGCTCTCTGTAAGGTTATTACACCCGGCTACTAAGTTCCTTCAACGCCTGCGCATATTAAAATTATACTGTATCATTTTACCCTCTAAAACATAAAAAGTCAATACTGCATTTTTTGACATTTCAGCTTTTGCCGGCTGCTTTTATTTTAAAAAACAAGCCGCCCGGACTTAAGAGTCAGAACGGCTTACCTTAACCTTTTTATCTATATTTTATTTCATCATTTCAGTCATATAGATGCCTATTGCCTTGCCCGGTTCTACCGATATTCCGCATCTAATCAATGCTCTTTCTATAACGCCAAGGACTGCAACTTCATCATTGATATCGATATTTCCCATATGCCCCAGTCTGAACATTTTGCCTGCATAAGCTCCAAGTCCCCCCCCCGCAACGGTTATACCCTCTTCGTAAAGTGTATTCCTAAAAACACCATCTTCCACCCCATCAGGATAAATAAGGTTTGACAATGTCACTGCTCTGTGATCTTTCTCGGCAAGAATTGCGAATCCCATGCTTTCGAGAGCTTTCTGCATGGCTTCTGCATTTTTCTTATGCCTCTCATACCTTTCCTTATATCCCTCTTCAAAAATAATTTTAGTTGCCTCTTTCATAGCTCATACAAGATTTACAGCCGGAGTCGCAAAATATTTTGATGGTTCATCCATAATAGGAATCCACTTTTCAAAGTCAACATAGTATTCCGGAATTGTTCCAAGTTCTTTTCTCCTTGCAAGAGCCTTTTCCCCTGCCCATAGTATGAACATTCCCGGAGATACGCCGAAAGCTTTCTGTGAGCCGGTAAACAAAATATCTATCTTCATGCCGTCAACATCTGCAAATTCTCCGCCTGTGGCAGCAACTCCGTCAACTATGTATACAGTTTCCGGAGATACCGAATCTATTATCTTTCCTATTTCTTCAATGTCTGCTCTTACACCTGTTGCTGTGTCCACATGAGATACTGTCATTGCTGCATATTTCTTTTCTCTAAGCTTAGCTTCTATGTCAGCAAGCGGAACAGTCGTTCCCCATTCAGATGCCAATACATCTACATCAAGTTCCTTTCTCTTGCAAATATCTATAAATCTGTCTCCAAAGAATCCATGACTTATGATTAGTACACTGTCGCCACGCTTAGTTGTATTGGCAATTGCCATTTCCATTGCCAAAGTTCCGGTGCCTGCTAAAGGAAAAGCTTTGCCTGAACAGTTCAAAAGCTTTCCCAAGTCTGAAATCAATCCTCTGTAATCAGCTACGAATCTTGGATCTCCAAAAGCCTGAATTTCTCTTCCCATCTGCTCTTGAATGGATTTTACTACCGGAGTAGGTCCCGGTATCATTACCATTTTCTTTGTCAGCATTTTAAATCATCTCCTAATCATTCTTCATTTTCCTGAGTATTTCCAACTCCCAGTATTTCCAATCCTCTTTGGAATTTGCTCTTGTTTTCGGGAACAAGATTATATTTTAATGTCAGCTCTTGCCCCAACTTTACCATATCATCTTTATCACCGGAATACAGCTCTATTTCCAACTCCGTAATAGGCAAAACTTTTTTATCCGTCACTATTTCACCTATATCAAGAGAAACAACGCTTATACTCTTGCCTGTATCAACCGCCATTTGCTTTCTCAGACAGTTTATATTCATTATGGGCTTAAGAGGTTTGTTCCCTACGGCACTTTTAAGTTCCCCATAAAGTTCGCTTCCCTTAAATACATCTATTTGGGGATTATTTGCATACGACACTTCAACGGGAACATTCAGCTCTCCTCTGACATGCAAACCATTCACAGCAGCGCCTCCCCATTTGAGAGTGGCTACAAGTTTATCATTTTCCATCCTAACTCGAAATGCGATTTTTCTGTTACACAAATCAAAATCTTCAGTATCAAAGTATGTTGCTTCGAGACGGAGCTGCTCCTCTGTCCCCTCATCCTTAATTTCGACAAGATGCTTGTCCTTGAATATTCTTTCCTGTGCCAGTTTGTTTTCGATAAGAAATTTAAGTTCTACTTCCATATTTACTCCAAATAAACTCCAATTTTAATTTATTATGTTTTAGCATATTTTCATATATAAGTCAACTTTAAGGCGGCACATCAAATTCCCCATAATCTGTATTGCGTATATCGAATGTCGCTTGCACAAACCCGTCTGTAAAGCAATATGTTTCTTACTTCCTCAACATTGCTTTACCTGCTTCAATGGCTCCTATTGCAAAAATTTTCTTGGAGTAGGCAGTATGAGATATCTCTATCATTTCGTCTTCCAAAGCAAAATATATCTTATGTTGGCCAAACATTGTGCCAAGCCGCTGGCTTGTAGCTTTTTCATACGGCAATTCCAATATGTCACACAATGTTTTAGCTGTACCGCTTGGTGAATCTATCTTCTTATTGTGATGAATTTCTTCTATTCCTATATCACATCCCACAAGCAGTTTCTCCGCTTCGGCCGCAAGGTGGTTCAGCGCCTCTATCCCTCTTGAGAAATTGGTCTTTCTTTCTATTGGGCATATCTTTCCAAGAAGTTTTATAATCTCCTCTTCATCGCTGCTTTGACCTGTCGTTCCTATTACAACAGGAATATTACCTCCCATATCTCTGCAATATTCATATATATCCTTGACAGCAGCCGGATGGCTGAAGTCTATTAAAAGATCAGCCTTTTCTTTAGGCCAGTTTTTTTCTGTAGGCTCTACCATCTCTATCCTATCAAAAATTTCATCATTCTCAGCACAATCACGGACAATCTTGCCCATTGCGCCTGTTCCTACTATCAACAGAAACATTTTAAAAGCCTCCTTTTCATTCCTATCTAATCAGGATATGACAAGGAGGCTTGTATGATGAATAATATTTATTTTTTCTTTGCCAGTTCAAGTATTTCGCTGTACTTGGAAACTATGTAATCATAACCCTTAGGGTTGTGAGGCACAAGGCAGTTTGAACAGTCCTTGATACCGTTTTCCAAATACTTGAAATTGCCCCCGCATTTGTCCCCCAATGCATATAAAGGACAGTAGCAGAACAGACAGTTGAAGTTCTCTGAATCTTTCACTTCATGACAAGGAAAATATTCGCACTTACTGTTTTGGAAAAACTTATAATGTTCGCTCATTTTTAATTACCCCCTTGATATTTTTCATTTAATATTCTTGCAACATATACGCCGCTGGCAGACGCTTGGGACAGAGAATGAGTTACTCCCGAACCATCTCCGATAGCATATAACCCATCTACCTCAGTCTTGAGATTATTATCTACATCGACTTTCATATTATAAAACTTAACTTCAACGCCGTACAAAAGAGTATCCTCGTTGGCAGTCCCCGGCGCAATCTTGTCAAGCGCATATATCATCTCTATTATATCATCAAGCTGTCTCTTTGGAATAACAAGACTCAAATCCCCCGGAGTAGCCTTGAGAGTCGGTCTTGTAAAACACTTCTCCATGCGTCTTGCACTGCTTCTTCTTCCTTTTACCAAATCTCCAAACCTCTGGAGAAGAACTCCTCCTCCAAGCATATTTGACAGTCTCGCTATAGATTCTCCGTATTCGTTACTGTCCTCAAACGGCTCTGTAAATGTGTTGGACACAAGCAATGCGAAATTTGTATTTTCTGTTCTAAGAGCAGGATCGGCATAGCTATGTCCATTAACTGTAACTATACCGTTAGTATTTTCGGCAACTACCTCGCCATAAGGATTCATACAGAAAGTTCTGACAAGGTCATTGTATTTATCCGTTTGATAGACAAACTTGCTCTCATATACAACATCCGTTATATGTTTGAATATCTCTGCCGGAAGTTCCACCCTGACTCCTATATCCACTCTGTTTTTCTTTTGCTTTATACTTAATGAATCACATACTGTACTTATCCACTTTGAACCGGAACGGCCGGCCGCCAATACCAAATCCTTACAGAAAAACTTTTCTCCCTTGGATGTCGTTACTATAAAACCGTCGTCCTTTTTCTCAACTTCCGTCAATGTAGTATAAAATTTTGTTTCTATCTTAGATGATATATAATCAAAAATTCTTCCTAAGATTTCTACATTTCTGTCTGTTCCCAGATGTCTTACTTTTGCACCTAAAAGATGCAGGTCATAATGAAGCGCCTTAGTCTTAAGCTCAGAATCTGTATCGTAAAGCTTAGCTTCCGAACCTCCCATACTGCAAAGCACATCATCCACATACTCCATCAGCTCCATAGCCTTTTCTCTTCCCACATAGCGATGAAGATCGCCGCCAAACTCTGTGGTTATATTATACTTACCGTCCGAAAGAGTTCCTGCGCCTCCGTATCCGTTCATTATGTGACACGGACTGCATTTTATACATGTAGGTGTAACACCCCTCTTGATGGGACACTGCCTCTTTTCCAAAGGAGCACCCTTATCTATCATCAGAACTTTTGCATTACAGTCAAGTTTTGTAAGCTCATAAGCCATGAAAACACCGCCTGCTCCGGCGCCTGCTATTATTATATCGTACTTTTCCATTCACTTTCCTCCTATAAGCATACGCATACAAAAACCCCGCATACACGGGGTCTTGATGAGTTTATGCTTCCATTATTTTATCGAATTCAGCAACTACTTTTTCAAATTCTTCATCGTCTTCAATGTCGACAAGCTCAAATTCGTCTTCGCCAACTTCTTTATAACCGTAAATATAAACATCATCGGTATCGTCATTAGGTATCAGAGCAATATACTCTTTGCCGTCATAATCGAAAACTCCCATGATTTCACATTCAACTTCTACTCCGTCCTCAAATTCAAGAGTGATAAAATCAGCCTCTTCGATTTCGGGGTTCTTTTTTTTGTCTGTCATGTTTATTCCTCCGCTAAGTGAATTATATCTACGCTTACTATATCACAATATAAGCATTTTAATCAACTAAAATATTCTTTTATGGCTCTTACATTTTGTGAAGTTATGTTCTTAACTTTCAAAAGTTCCTCTTCATTTGCATTTTTTATGTCTTCTATCGAGTTAAAATGTGAAAGAAGCGCATTTCGCTTTGCCGGTCCTATACCGGGTATATTATCAAGCACAGAACCTATGGAATTTCTGTTGTGAAGATTTCTATGGTATTCTATTGCAAATCTGTGTACTTCTTCTTGAATCCTGCCGCAATACTTAAACAGTACCGGGTCTTTTGAAAGGTTAAATTCATCTCCTCTGCCGTTTACAAGGGCTCTCGTTCTGTGACTGTCGTCTTTTGCCATTCCGAGAACAGGTACATCAACTCCCATGGCACTGATAACTTTCTGTGCTGATGTTACCTGCCCCATTCCGCCGTCCATAAGTATAAGGTCCGGCATAGTTGAAAATCCCGGATCTCCCGCTTTTGCTCTTTTAAATCTTCTGTAGAGCATCTCCTGAAGACTGGCATAGTCATTGGGTCCTTCTACTGTTTTTATCTTAAAGCGCCTGTAAGCTTTTTTTACAGGTTTAAGATTTTCAAAAACAACCATAGCCCCAACTGTATCTACTCCATTTGTATTGGATATATCGTAAGATTCTATCCTGTAGCTTTCTTTTTTTACTCCTAATATTGATGAAAGTCTCTGTAAAAATAAATCTTCTTTTTCCCTGGCATTTTTAAGTCGTTCTTCAATATTTTTGTTCATCTCCTCAGTATCCTTAAGAGCCATATCAAGGAGTGCTTTTTTAGGACCTCTCTTAGGTACAAATATATTAACCTTTCTTCCCTCTTTCAGGCTTTTTAAATATTCCTCTATAAGGTGTGCCTCTTTCAACGGCTTGGCAAGTATAAGTTCCGGAGGTATGACTGCCCAACTGCTGTAATACTGTTTTATAAACTGTCCGACAAGGCTGTCATAGTCATCCTCACCCTCAGTACGCATGGCAAAAGTTTCTCTTCCGCTGAGTTTTCCGTCTCTTACAGGAAATACGACTATAGAGGTATTCTTGCCTTTACCGACAGGCAATATAACATCTAAATCTTTCCCTCCTGCCATAGTCACTCTCTGTGTTTCATTCAAACTCTTAACAGCCGATATATAGTCACGATATACGGCAGCCTCCTCAAAATTCATACATTCTGCCGCATCTGTCATCTTTTTTTCAAGATAGTCGAGAATTTTTTTCTGTTTTCCGCCAAGAAATTCCAAAACACTTTCTATACATTCCATGTATTCATCTCTATCGGCTTTTCCCGAACATATACCTCGGCAGTCGTTTATATGGTAATTAAGACAAGGTCTGTGCCCTTCCGGAAATCGCACGGCAGAACAGCGTTTAAGGCTGTATATCTTGTTCAGCAAATCTATCGTGTTATTTACTGCTCCTGCATCACTGTAAGGCCCGAAATATCTTCCACCATCCTTTTTTATTTGTCTCGTTTTAACAACTCTCGGAAAATCCTCCTGCATGGTTACTTTTATATATGGATAAGTTTTGTCATCCCTCAAAAGAACATTATATTTAGGAGCATATTTTTTTATAAGATTACACTCCAAAATAAGTGCTTCCATCTCCGTCTGACACTTTATATATTCAAATTCGGCTATATGGCTTACCATGGCTCGTACTTTGGGATTCTGGTTTGCCGAACTTTGAAAATACTGTCTTACACGGTTTCTCAAAGATATTGCTTTCCCTACATATATAACTTGTCCAAGTCTGTCCTTGTGCATATAAACTCCCGGCGAATCCGGTAGTTTTTTTAGATTTTCTCTGATATTAAACATTTAAAAATTCCAGTTTCTTTTTCTTAAATCTTCTTCTCTTTCCATATGCCGCCTTGCTTCGGCTTCAAGCATAGCCTTACGCCTTGCAAGTCTTTTTCTCTTGTTATATGCTCTGAGCACAAATATCATTATGATAAAACTCAGTATCAAAAACAATACCACACCTAATATCACGGTCTGAAGATTGGAAATACCGTATTTTGACAAAAACCATCCCGGTTTTACATCTGAGTCTGCCACCAAATCTACTGTTCTGTACATATCACCGGCAATATATACTTCAACTACACCTATCTTTTGTCCTTTTTTAATAGGTGCTTTAAGATTGTCGGTATATACGCATTTAGTTGTCACAAGAGATGCCGAAGCACCCTCCGGGAGATTTACATATCCGTCCTCTGCTGCGGCCGCCTTAACTTTATTGACTGCTCCGCCTTTAAGCTTAACCTTTCCGAAAATCTCGCCTTTTTCAAAGGCTTTGTATTTTGAAATATTGGCCTTGCCATAGTCCATCAATGTTTTCATATCGTTGAACCTTGATTCCATGTCAGTTCCAAGAACAACTGTATACACTTCAAGGCCGTCACAATCAAGTCCTGTAACCATTGTGCAGTAGTCCTTACTCAGACTTCCTGTTTTGCCTCCGAAAACACCGTCATATTTTTCAACCGATATGGTCTGTCTGTCAACTTCTCGTTCTCCGCCGTACAAAAACATATTAAAGTTATAAAGCTCACGCTCTTCATACATATTTGTCTTTGGAATAATGTACTCAGTAGTTGAGGCAATCTTTCTTACCGTTTCATTATCAAGTGCTTCCTTTGCAATAATTGCCAAATCTTTCGCAGTAGAAAGATGACCCTCTGCCGGAAGACCATTTGGATTAACAAAGTTAGTGGAACTGCACCCAATTGCCGCAGCTCTTTCATTCATCATAACAGAAAAATTTTCTATAGAGCCGGCCACCTCTATGGCAAGAGCATTGGCAGCGTCATTGGCAGATTTAAGAAGAGCCGCATACATCAGCTGTTCTACGGTTATCTTTTCTCCTACTTGCAGATATATCTTTGTAGGTATTACATTCACCGCTTCGGCTGTAATCTCTACTTCTTTTGACAAATCTAAGTTTTCCGCTGCCAAAAGACATGTCATAAGCTTGGTTATACTGGCAGGTTCCATCTTTGTGTCGGAATTTTTATCCCATATGATTTCCCCTGTATCTCCGATATATATTATTGCCGATTCAGCTTTGATTTCAGGTTCATTCTTTTTTTCCGGCGATGCCCATGCAGCGTCAGATGGAAGAAAGGCGACGAATGATATTATCGTCGCCGTTATTAGTGTAAAAATTTTCTTTATCATAATTATTTACCGAAAAAATAATCTGTCATCTTGTAGCCGTCCTCAAAATGATTGCCGGCAGCAAAGGCGGATTTTTCGTTGAACTGTCTTGTTTCATCATAAGGCTTTTCATTGCCGCTGTCATATATGAGATATGAAACGGGATCTGAACTATGCGTCCTTATTGAAAGAGGAGTTCTGTGGTCAGGAACAATAAGCACCTTAAATCTTTCACCTGTCTGTCTGAGATAGTCTATAATAGGCTTAACAGCTCTGTCATTGATGTATTCGGCACATCTTATTTTACCTTCCATATCTCCTTGGTGAGAACACTCGTCAGTTCCCTCCATATGAAGATATACAAAGTCTTTACCTCTTTCATAAGCATCTATTGCAGCCTGAGCTTTACCCTCGAAGTTCGTATTGATATTGCCTGTTGCGCCCTCAACTTCTATTACTTCAAGACCTGCAAAGATTCCGATACCCTTTATAAGGTCAACTGCCGAAATAACGCTTCCGTCAACACCGTATTTTTCATTAAAATCAGGAAGTTTAGGTCTCGTTCCCTGTCCCCATATCCATATACTGTTGGCAGGATTTTGACCTTTTTCCATTCGTTTAATATTGACGGGATGATCTTTTAAAAGCTCATAACTTTTTCTTATCATATCCTTAAAAAGGTTTTCATCTCTTCCCTTTGGCAGATAATCTCCGGCTCTTTGGTCTAAGACATCATGAGGAGGTGTAAACTCACATTCAATATCACCCTCACTGAAAATCATGCAATGACGATATTGGGTTCCCGTATAAAACTCAATATGTTCGTCAGCAAAAGCTTCTTCTATGCATTTTATCAGTTCGGCAGCCTCTTCTGTAGCTATATCTCCCGCCGAATGGTCTTTGATAAGAAAGTCATCATAATTTCCGGATTCCGTAGGCTTTAGAGTAATCAAATTAACTCGGAATGAAATATCCGTATCTTTCATGTCTATTCCTATAGAACCGGCTTCGAGAGAAGATCTTCCGGTTAGATACACTCTTGGGTCATACCCCATTACAGAAAGGTTTGCGGAATCACTTCCGGGACTTATTCCGTTTGGAACTGTACGGCAAGTTCCTATTTCGCCCTTTGCTGCCAGTTCGTTAATGCAAGGTATGTTTGCTACTTCCAACGGAGTTTTTCCGCCAAGTATGTCCATTGTATCATCACCTGCTCCATCAGGCACAACTATTAAATATTTCATAAAATTTTTCTCCTGTTTTAAGTTATTTTAAATTTTCAGCTTCAAATTTTTTCATAAATTCTATCAGCTTCTCAACACCCTCTGTAGGCATAGCATTATATATACTTGCTCTCATACCTCCTATGGAACGATGTCCGTTAAGGTTAATCATACCCTCTGCCTTAGCTTCGGATACAAATTTCTTGTCAAGCTCCGCATCGCCTGTAACAAATACTACATTCATCATCGAGCGATCTTCCTTAGCTACGGGGTTCTTGTAGAGTTTGCTTGAATCTATGTAATCATAAAGCATCGCAGCCTTTTCTCTGTTTCGTTTTTCCATAGCTTCTATGCCGCCTGTAGCCTTAATATGCTTAAATACTTCACCGGCTACATATATTGAAAAGCACGGAGGTGTATTATACATGGAATCATTATCAACATGTATCTTATAATCAAGGTATCCCGGCACAGACTCATCTGCAAAACCTATAAGATCCTCTCTTATTATAACTATGGTTACACCTGCCGGTCCTATATTTTTCTGTGCTCCCGCCCATATTATACCGAACTTGCTTACATCAACCTTTTGGGAAAGAATGTTGGATGACATATCTGCAACCAAAGGAATATCTCCTGTTTCCGGAACATAATTATATGCGGTTCCGTATATTGTATTGTTGGCAGTTATATATACATAATCTGCGTCGCTTCTTATATCATCTTTGCCAAACTTAGGCACCCATGTGAAAGTATCTTCTTCTGATGAAGCAACTTTCTTTATATCGCCAAAGCGGCAAGCTTCTTTAAAGGCTTTTTTAGCCCATGTTCCTGTTATGGCATAATCAGCCTTTTTGCTTTTCTTTAAAAGATTGAGCGGAACCATGGAGAATTGCAGAGTTCCTCCTCCTTGCAAAAACAGGACTCTGTAATTGTCCGGAATTTCCATAAGGTCTCTGAGATTCTGCTCTGCGTCTTGTATTATCTTTTTAAATTCAGCTGAACGGTGGCTCATCTCCATCACAGATTGCCCGCTCCCCTGATAGTTAAGCAAATCGTCTCTGACTTTCTCTAAAACCGGTAATGGTAATACCGAAGGGCCTGCGGAAAAATTATAAACTCTGTTATATGCTGTCATATGAACCTCCAATTAAAAAAAATTTACATATATTGTACCACTTTACCTCAATCGAGTAAAGTGATATACTTATATATACCACAAAAAATCCATTTGAATTGAGAGGAGATAAGAAGACATTATGTACATAAATATTTCTACACTTAACAAAATTTCACAAGCAGGTCTTGCACTGCTCAGCGATCGCTATCAGCTTACAGATTCCATAGAAAATGCCAACGGAATTCTTGTAAGAAGCCAAGATATGCACTCTATGGATTTTTCCGATAATCTTGAAGCTATTGCAAGAGCGGGAGCCGGTGTAAACAATATTCCACTCGACAGATGTGCCGAAAAAGGAATTGTAGTTTTTAACACTCCGGGAGCTAATGCAAACGCCGTAAAAGAGCTTGTTATAGCAGGGATTCTCCTTTCTGCCAGAAATATTCCAAAAGCACTTTCTTGGGCTTCTTCACTTGACGAAAATGTAAGCGCAGCCGTTGAAAAGGGCAAGGCTCAGTTTGCAGGTCATGAAATCACAGGTAAAACAATAGGTGTAATCGGACTTGGAGCAATAGGCCGCAAAGTGGCTTCCGCAGCAAATGCACTCGGTATGGAAGTAATCGGTTACGACCCTTATTTTAAAGGCGAAATGGAAAATGTAAAAGTATATGAAGAAATAAATGAACTTCTTCCTCTGTGCGACTATGTGACAATTCATGTTCCTGCATCCGACTCTACAAAAGGTATGCTGGGAAAAGATATGTTTGCACTGATGAAAAAATCAGCAGTTTTGCTTAACTTTTCAAGAGACAAGCTTATCAAAGAAGATGAACTGATTGAGGCTCTTGATGCAGGTGTGATTGCCGGATATGTTACGGATTTCCCTAATGATGTTGTAAAGGGACACGAAAATATAATACTTCTGCCTCACTTAGGTGCTTCAACTGCTGAAGCAGAAGATAACTGCGCTTCCATGGCAGTTAATCAAATGATGGACTTCTTTGAAAATGGAAACATCAGAAATTCCGTAAACTTCCCTTCCGCAGATTTAGGCCCCCTTGGAGACAAAGGTCGTATTGGCATATTTGCAGAGGCAGCTTATATCAATGAACTTATGAATGCAGAAGGCTTCTCAGGATACAAAATTCTAAACAGAGCCGGCGGCACAAAAGGAAATTACGGATATATACTTCTTGAAATTGATAGTGATAATGTTAAATCAATGATGTTCTACGGTTCAAACCCTATCAAGATTAAAACCTTTGCAAAATAAGAAGTTTTTGTGAAAATTTGTTGATAATTACAAATATTATATTGCATTTTATAATATATTTGCTATAATTGAGTTAAATTAGACAGCAAAGGGAGTGACAAAAGATGACAAAAAATCGCAGCAATTTTAAAATGGGTACCGTTGAAATGATTATCCTTTTCCTTTTGGACAAAAAGGATCTGTATGGTTATGAGATTACTTCTCTCGTTGAGAAATTATCAGAGGGTAATATCGGCATAACCGAAAGTACCCTTTATCCTACTCTTTACAAACTTCTCGGAAACAAATACATCTCCGATAAAGAAGTACAGGTTGGAAAAAGGCGTACAAGAGTATATTATCACATTGAAGCATCAGGTAAGGAACATCTTGAAAAGTTGCTTGCAGAGTATAACAAAAATACTACAGGCATATGCAAGATTCTTGCTTGTTCTTCTATTGATGATAACTAAAATTATTGCAAGATATGTCTACAAAAATAAAGGAGCTGCCCCATGCATTATCATGGTCTTGTTAAGTCCGGTATGCAAGGGGCAGCTCCTTTAATTATTATTCATCTCTGTCTCTAAATACTTTATTCAATTCTATATACTGTTTCAGGTGTTCTACAAAAGGCACTTCCGAACGGAACTGGAAGAACCAGTGATTTTTTTCCATTCTTTCTGCCGCATTCTTTCTTATCTGTACTTTCAACTCTTCATACTTTACCATAATCTGATTTTCTACGGCGAACTTCCTTATTTTAGATACAATTCCCATAGAATATGCAAAATCTACCAGCATAACTCCGTAAAACATACCGACAACAAAAGAAAAAGCTATATTTTGAGAAAACCACAATATCGCATGATGGATATGAGGGTGAATAAGAAAATAATATACAGCCCCCAATATAGCCCAATATATAGAAAACCTAAGGCATATTATGCCTTGCAGATTAAATCTCTCTTTGGAATAATCCCACAGTTTAACTTTCATTCCCTTGATGAAAATCAGTCCTGCCACATATTCCATAGCTGTCATAACTATAGCCATAATTATAAACAGCACTGTTTTGCTGCCTACTGTAACTTCCGATATTAACGAGGTGTTTTCAATATTGGCAAGCAAATACAATGCAACAAGACCAAAGCCATAAAGAGGTAAATAAGGGCCTATCATAAATCCCGGATTTATCCATCTTCTTTCTTTATTGGCAGGAGACAATCTCCTATAAACCACTTCAAGACACCATCCCAAAGTAGATCCCATAAAAAACAAAAATGCTATCATAAGGAAAACAGTCATTGCCGTCACCTCTACTCTGTTTCTTTATTGTTATTGGTTATAAGTTCTATTGCATGATGCATATTTTTAATTTCTATTTCTCTGCAACCCTGCTGATACTCTCCGTCAAGTGACCATGCCATATCTTCGCTTGCAATTACCTTAAACTCACTTGAATTTATAAAAGTCAATTTGTCGGATTCATATTTCTGAGCAGTCAGTACATATATTATTTCAGTAAGCTCTATCAAATTGCGTGGCATTTTTACCAAGAGTAATTCAAACAATCCGTCGCCCATATCAACATACTCAGGACTCAATGTAAGAATTCCGGCAAGAGAAGTTGAATTACTTACAGCACCGAATATATAATCGCCGTCATAGACCACTCCGTTGGCTTCTATCCTTAGATGCTGCGGCCTTATTGATGTCAAACTGGTAACACCCTCAAGTATATATGCAAGATGGCCAAGCATGTTCTTGACACTTTGCGGTGTGCTGTAAGAAGTTTGAGTAAAAGCTCCGAAAGAAGCTACATATGAAAACTTTCTGCCATTGAAACTTCCTATATCAAGAGAAATTTTTTCTCCGGATATAATATCTCGAGCCGCTTTCATCACATCAGTTGACAATCCAAGGCTGTTTGCAAAATCGTTGGTACTTCCTGCCGGAATATATCCCACCGGAATTTTCCGATTGCTTTCCACAATGCCTGCAACCACTTCGTTAAATGTTCCGTCTCCTCCGACACATGTTATAAGGTCAAAATCTCCACCATGCTCTGCGGCATACAGCGTTCCATCCCCTCTCGCTGTAGTAGTAAGCACTGTGGTCATATATCCATTCTTTGTAAATAGCTCTACCATATCCGTCAAAAGTTTGTTTGCCTGTCTTTTGCCTGAACATGGATTCATAATCATCAAGTTCTTTTTCATCTTATCCCCCTTTTACATTCAGTATGCAAAAAAATATATATATACACGCTGAATGAATGTGCATATTCGATAATATTCTACAATTTTTTCGATTTATTTACAAGAGTAATCTGTATATGAATGTTACAAGGGAGCATACAATAATTCCCATAATCAAAGGAAGAAGAAACGACACAGCCGTCCATCCAAGGCTTTGAGACTCTTTCTTTATTGAAAGCAATGTTGTTGCACAAGGCCAATGCATAAGGGAAAATATCATCATATTCAATGCTGTTAGCATAGTCCATCCGTTATCTGTAAGCAGCTGATGAAAAAAAGAAAGGTCATTTATTTCGCCCAATGTACCGCTGCTCATATATATCATCATAATTATCGGAAGTACTATTTCGTTGGCAGGTATTCCCAATATAAACGCAGTCAATATCACTCCGTCAAGTCCCATAAAGCTGCCTATCGGCTCCAAAAAATCTGCCATATGATTGATTATACTTTTATCACCTACGGCAATATTTGCAAGTACCCAAATAAGAATTCCCGCCGGTGCAGCAACGGCTGCCGCTCTTCCGAGAACGAAAAGCGTTCTGTCCATTACGGATCTGACTATTACCTTTCCTATTTCAGGTTTTCTGTATGGAGGCAGTTCAAGGGTAAAATGTGAGGGAACACCTTTAAGCAATGTCTCGGCCAGAAACTTGGTTGCCGCAAAAGTCGCTCCTACCCCTAAAAATATCACAGCAGTTAATATTACCGCCCCTTTCCATCCCGATTCCGCAGCAAAAAACATGGTTATAACAGATATTATCAGCGGAAACCTACCGTTACACGGAATAAGAGAGTTGGTAACCATTGCCAGTATTCTTTCTCTTTTTGAATCTATTATGCGGCATCCTACTACAGCCGATGCGTTGCACCCAAGACCCATGCACATTGTCAATGCCTGTTTTCCGCAAGCCTTGCAACATTTGAAACATCTGTCGAGGTTAAATGCCACTCTCGGAAGAAACCCCCAGTCCTCTAATAATGTAAACAGTGGGAAGAAAATAGCCATAGGCGGCAGCATTACCGAAACAACCCATGCAAGCACTCGATACATTCCGCATGTCAGCATATCCGATATAACCGGCGGTAATCCAATATTAAGAAGCAGCTCATGCAGTGGCTCTTCAAGTGAAAACAATGCACTGCTTAGCATGGACGACGGATAATTTGCTCCCTCCACCGTAATCCAGAATATTATCAAGATCATTACTGCCATTATGGGAAAGCCTATTACAGGATTGGTCAAAGCTCTGTCTATTTTAACTTCATATGATTCTTTTGCCTTATCTTTGTTGACTGTCAATGCTGCTATGCGCCGTGCCTCTTCTGCAAGTTCGTCAGGATTATTTAAGAGAAAACTATCATATGGCTTAATCTCGTCACAATTCATACTGTTCTCCAAAAGTTTTCTCACTGCTGATTTAAGGGTTTTCCTTATTTCATTTTTTTTGGAAGCCTCAGTTTCAACTACCTGCACACCAAGAATTTCAGACAACTTATCTGTATCTATTCTGATTTTTCTCTTTCTTACCTGATCCATCAGATTTATACATATAATCACATCTCTTCTGTGTTTGAGTATCTGCAAAACCAATATAAGATTTCGTTCCAGACATGTTCCGTCACACACTACTATGACTCCGTCACATTCCTTGGAACATATTTGTTCTCTTGCCACTGCTTCTTCAGGAGATGAGGTTGCAAGAGAATAACACCCCGGAATATCTATAAGCTCCATGCCTTCCCATTTCCCACGGGCATTGGCTACAGTCTTTCCTGCCCAGTTGCCTGTATGCTGCTTCATACCGGTAAGACAGTTAAATATCGTACTTTTGCCTACATTAGGATTGCCTGCCAGTGCTATCTTAGGTGTATTTTTGCAATCCATCTTCATAGTACCTCCACCTTTACAGATGAGGCATCTTCTTTTCTTATGGCGACAACGGCTCCACATATATCATACGCTGCCGGATCACCAAGAGGACTCTTTAACACGCATTTTACCCTTGCACCTTTTACAAGCCCCAAATCTTTCAATCTTCTGTTATTTTTGTTTGCCTCTGTAACTAATCCCTCTTCTCCTATCTTTAATTTATTCAAACCTATCATGGAAAGCCTTTCCTTTCATAAATTCTTATTGTCATTTTATGAAAGAAATTTAAAACCTGTGAAAAAAACATTAGATAAACAAAGAGGCTCCTCTATAAAGGAGTCTCTTTGTTTATTTTCTTTTCACAATATATGCATCTGTATGCTCCATCTCCGGCAGGCTTGAATACATGTTTCAATCCTCTTTCCTCGGAAGTTATACATTTAGGATTTTGACATTTCAGTTCATTAGTCAAAAGCTCTTCTTCCAAAATCGCATTTTGCTCGTTTACATTTTTTGCTTCATCAAGAAGCTTGAGTATAAGCGCCATTCTCATAAACTTTCCGTTTTGAATCTGCTTAAAGTAACAAGCTCTTGGGTCATCATCCACATCTATCGATATTTCATTTACCCTCGGCAGCGGATGCAGTATTGCCATATCCTTAGGAGCATTTTTCAATTTCCCGGAAGTAAGTATGTAACTGTCTTTAAGCCTATCATACTCTTCCTCACTGTCAAATCTTTCCCCCTGCACCCTTGTCATATAAAGAATGTCCAAACCCGGAAGAGCTGCCTCAAGAGAATTGTTCTCTACGAACTGCATACCGTTTTTTTCCATTACATCTTTTTTTATATATCCCGGAAGCTTCAGTTCATCAGGTGAAATCAAAACAAACTTTATATTTTTTCTTCTCGACATTGCCTCTATCAAAGAATGTACCGTTCTTCCATACTTCAAATCTCCGCAAAGACCTATAGTCAGATTATCCAACCTGCCTTTTTCTCTGTATATTGTCAATATGTCTGCCAATGTTTGCGTAGGGTGATTGTGTCCGCCGTCTCCGGCATTTATCACCGGTATAGAGGCATTTTTGGAAGCTACAAGAGGTGCTCCCTCTTTTGGATGGCGCATGGCTATTATATCGGCATAACAACTTATTACCTTTGCTGTATCAGCAACACTCTCTCCTTTTGAAACGGATGATCCTGATGCTTGCGAAAATCCTATCACATTTCCGCCAAGTTCATACATGGCTGCTTCAAAGCTCAACCTTGTTCTTGTAGACGGTTCAAAGAAAAGAGTTGCAAGTTTTTTTCCTTTGCATTTCTGTTCATATTTTGTGGGATTTTTAATTATATCATTGGCTGTTTCTATGAGTTCATTTAACTCTCTGTCAGAAAAATCCAATATGCTTATGAGACTTCTCATTCAATTCTCCTTTACTTTATCCAACTCTCATCTGAAGGGTTGTTTCTGAATTTTATCAATCTTTCTATATCATCAGTTTTTATGTATCCCTCTTCTGCTGCAACTTCTGCAATCACATCAAAATTTGTCAAAGATACATTTTTAACATCAGCTTCTTTCAGGCGTTCAAGTCCCTTTTTCATGCCATAAGTAAATATGCTGACTACTCCAAGAACTTCTGCGCCTTCTTCTCTCAAAGCATTTACTGCTTCAATAACACTGCCTCCTGTGGAAATCAAATCTTCAACAACTACTACTTTCTGTCCTTTTTCAAGTCTTCCCTCTATTCTGTTTTGTCTTCCGTGGTCTTTTGCGCCTGAGCGAACATATCCCATAGGTATACCAAGAAGATGTGCTGTTATTGCAGCATGAGCAATACCTGCTGTAGCAGTTCCCATCAACACTTCTGCTTCAGGATAATTTTCTCTTATAACCTGTGCCAGACTTTCTTCCACATCGTTTCTTACCTCTGTAGAAGTAAGTGTAAGTCTGTTATCGCAATACACCGGGCTTTTGATTCCGCTGGCCCATGTGAAAGGTTCTTCCGGTCTGAAAAACACTGCTTTTATTGAAAGTAAATCTTTTGCTATAAGTCTTTGAATATTATTTTCCATTTTTTATTCTCCTAATCAACGAATTCTCTTATACATTTTTCATAAGCTGCAACCGGGTCGTCAGCTTTAGTTATAGGTCTTCCCACAACGATATAATCAGAACCTATTCTTTTTGCTTCTGCCGGCGTCATTATACGCTTCTGGTCATCTGCCGTGCTGTCTTCAAATCTTATTCCCGGTGTCACAGTCAGAAAATCTCGTCCGCATATTTCATGAACTTTCTCTGCTTCCATCGGAGAACATACAACTCCGTCAAGTCCTGCGTTTTTGGCAGTCTTGGCATAATGCATTACAACTTTGTTCATGTCCTCTTTAATCAGAAGATCTCTTTCCATGGTTTCCTGATCTGTGGATGTGAGCTGTGTTACTGCTATAAGTATAGGTCTTGTTCCGTCTTCTCTTGTCAATCCCTCAATTGCAGCTTTCATCATTTCAGTTGCTCCTGCGGCATGAACATTGCACATATCTATATCAAGTTTTGACAATGCTGCCATCGCTTTTTTTACTGTATTTGGTATGTCGTGCAATTTAAGGTCAAGAAATATCTTATGTCCTCTTTTCTTTATTTCTCTCACTATTTCCGGTGTCTCAGAGAAAAATAATTCCATTCCGATTTTTACAAACGGCTTTTTATCCGTAAATTTATCAAGAAACTCAAATGTCTTTTCTGCGCTGTCAAAATCACATGCTATTATAACATCTTTTCCCATTAGATGGCACCTCCGATTATCTCTTTAAGCGATTCTATTTTATATTTTTTCATTACCTCAGGCAGAGCGTTTATTACATCTCTGCAAGCATAAGGATTAACAAGGTTTGCTGCCCCAAGCTGAACTGCCGTTGCTCCTGCCAGCATCATCTCTATTACATCCTCAGCAGAAGTTACTCCTCCCATTCCCACTACAGGAATTTTTACAGATGAAGCCACCTGATAGACCATTCTCAAAGCCACAGGGAACACTGCGCTTCCCGAAAAGCCTCCCATCTTATTGGCAACTACCGGTTTCTTTGTCCTGAGGTCTATTCTCATTCCAAGCAATGTGTTTATCAGGCTTATACCATCTGCTCCGGCAGCTTCACAAGCCTTGGCTATTGAAACTATATCTGTAACATTGGGAGATAATTTAATTATCACAGGTTTATCTGTAACCTTTTTAACTTTGGCTGTTACCTCGGCCGCTGCCTCCGGCGATGTTCCAAAAGCCATGCCGCCGCCATGCACATTTGGACAACTTATATTTACCTCAAACCATCCTATCTGTTCACAGTCGTTAAGTTTACGGCAAACCTCCACATATTCATCAGCGGAAAAACCACTGACATTAGCCATTACCTTTTTATTAAAACATTTTCTAAGCTTAGGCAATTCTTCTTCTATGACTTTATCTACTCCCGGATTTTGCAGACCCACTGCATTTATCATTCCTGCGGTACATTCCGCTATTCGAGGAGTGGGATTTCCGAATCTTGCTTCCGCTGTTGTTCCCTTAAAAGAAAAGGTCCCAAGCATGTTTATATCATAAAGCTCCGCAAACTCATAACCATATCCAAAAGTTCCGCTGGCAGCCATCACGGGGTTATCAAGAGTTATTCCGCACAGATCTACTTTCATTTCTCCCATATTACTTCTTCCTTTCTGAGTACAGGTCCGTCTTTGCATATCCTTTTATTTCCGTACAGTGTTTTACAGGAGCAGCCCATACATGCCCCAAAACCGCAGCCCATTCTCTCTTCAAAACTGAGCTGACCCTCTGTCAGAGAAGCCTCAGAGACTGCCTTGAGCATAGCCTCCGGCCCGCATGTATAAAAGTATGAGTATCCATCTTTCATTGCTGCAGTAACAAAACCCTTTGTTCCATAAGAACCGTCTACGGTAGTAACTTGTGTATCTGCTCCTATATCTTTGAATTCCTTTTCATAAAAGACCTCGTCTTTTTTATTGAATCCAAGAATAACTCTTACTTTTTTGCCCTCTTTTATAAGTTGTTTTGCAAGAAGATACATAGGCGGAACTCCTGCACCTCCTCCTATCAGCAAAGGATTATCCCCGGAAACACTCAAATCATATCCGTTTCCAAGTCCTGTCAAAATGTCCAGTTTGTCACCCTCTGTCATTATTTCCATCTGTTCCGTTCCCTTGCCGACAACTTTGTATATTATTGTAAGAATATCGCTTTCAAGATCGCAAACCGAAATAGGTCTCCTTAGGAAAAGTCCCTCTATCTTTATATTTACAAACTGTCCCGGCGCAGTTATATCCGATGTATCTCCTTGTAAAACCATCTTCATAACGCCATCTGTCAACTTTTTGTTTTCTCTTACAGTAAATAAAGATTGTTTCATTTTCTCTCCTTTATGCATCTATGGTCGAAATCTTAAGAGTAGTTTCTTCCAATACATCCAGCAGCACCTTTACCGTATCAAGGGCAGTAAAAATATTTACATTATTTTCAGTTGCGTATTTTCTTATCTTATATCCGTCGTTCATAGAACCTACTGAGCCGATATCGCTTGTATTTATTACATATGCGATGTGACCCTGGCGAATGGATGTCTGTATTTCGTCGCTTCCGTCGCTTATCTTTTTAAGCGTTCTCGTTCTTATTCCGTTTTCTTTAAGAAATTTTGCAGTTCCCTCAGTGGCCTCTATATTGAATCCCAAATCGTAGAATCTTCTTATCAGAGGAAGTGCTTCCTGTTTATCCTTATCAGCTATCGTAGCAAATACAGTTCCGTAGTTCTGCAATTTCATACCGGACGCTTGTAATGCCTTATAAAGCGCTCTGTTTAATTTGTCATCATAGCCTATAGCCTCGCCTGTTGACTTCATCTCCGGTGAAAGATATGCATCCAGTCCTCTTATCTTGTTAAAGGAGAATACCGGAACTTTTACATACCATCTCTTCTTTTCATCAGGATAAAGGTCGAAAATGCCTTGCTCTTTAAGGCTCTTTCCTAATATCACTTCCGTAGCTATGTCGGCAAGGCTGTAGCCTGTAGCCTTTGAAAGGAAAGGTACGGTTCTTGATGACCTTGGATTTACTTCTATAATAAACACATTTTCATTTTCATCAACTATGAACTGAATATTGTAAAGTCCTACTATTCCTATTCCAAGTCCCAACTTCTTCGCATATTGAAGTATAGTTCCCTTTACCTTGTCCGAAATACTGAAAGCCGGATACACGCTTATAGAATCTCCGCTGTGGATTCCTGTCCTTTCTACAAGTTCCATTATTCCCGGTACAAACACATCTCTGCCATCACATATAGCATCGACTTCCACTTCTTTTCCTATTATGTATTTATCCACCAAAACCGGTTTGTCTTCGTCTATTTCCACTGCGGTTTTAAGATACTGTCTCAGCTGCTGCTCATCTGCTACAATCTGCATTGCTCTGCCGCCCAAAACAAAGCTTGGTCTTACCAACACAGGATATCCTATTCTCTCTGCGGTTTTTACTCCGTCCTCTATATTTGTAACTGCCGCACCCACAGGCTGAGGTATTTTCAGTTCCTTTAATATTTTTTCAAAGCTGTCTCTGTTTTCTGCTTTTTCTATGGCGTCACAGTCAGTTCCTATTATTTTAACTCCTCTTTGTCTCAACGGCTCTGCCAGATTTATGGCAGTCTGTCCGCCTAAAGAGGTGATTACGCCAACCGGCTCTTCAAAATCTATGACGCTCATAACATCTTCTACCGTGAGCGGCTCAAAATACAGTTTGTCACCTGTAGTATAGTCGGTTGAAACGGTCTCCGGATTGTTGTTAATTATAATTGCTTCATATCCTGCATTTTTTATGGTAGTTACTGCATGAACGGTGGAATAGTCAAATTCAACTCCCTGACCGATTCTGATAGGGCCTGCGCCTAACACCACAATTTTCTTTTTATCAGTTTTTACAGATGTGTTTTCACCGCTGTATGATGAATAAAAGTAAGGTATATACGCACCTGTATGGAATGTGTCTGCCATCCTATATACAGGCTTTGCACCTTCCGCCATTCTCATATCATAGATATCTCTTTCTTCTTTATCCCACAGCTTAGCTATATATTTGTCTGAGAATCCCATGGCTTTGGCTGACAGCAAGGCTTCTCTGTCTCTAACCTTTTCTCTTAATTCCTTTTCTTTGTCAGTTATATTCTTTATGGCTTTCAGGAAATACTCCGTTATCTTAGTTATTTGATGCAGCTTTTCCGTGGAAATACCTCTTCTTAAAAGTTCTGCCACAGCAAAGATATTATCATCTCTGAATTCAGTTATATATTCCTCAAGCTCTTTATCTGTCATTTTGTCAAATTTTTCAAGGTAAATATGACATACTCCCGTTTCAAGGGAACGAATAGATTTGAGCAAACATTCTTCCAGGTTGGATCCTATGCTCATAACCTCACCTGTAGCTTTCATCTGAGTTCCTAAAACATTTGGTGCCTGTGTAAACTTATCAAACGGGAATCTTGGCACTTTTGCAACTACATAATTCAGTTCAGGTTCTTTTGCCGCTGTGGTATTTGCAATTTCTATTTCATCTAATGACATACCAACGGCAATCTTTGCGGTTACTCTGGCTATAGGATATCCGCTCGCCTTGGACGCAAGAGCCGATGACCTTGAAACTCTCGGATTAACCTCTATCAGATAGTACCGGCTTGAATTCGGGTCAAGAGCAAACTGTACATTACAGCCTCCCTCTATTTTCAGTTCTTTTATTATCTTTATAGCACTGTCATTGAGCATTTTAAGGTCATGGTCGTTTAAAGTCATTATAGGAGCAACTACTATTGAGTCTCCGGTATGAACTCCCACCGGATCAATGTTCTCCATTCCGCATATCGTTATAGCATTGTCACTTGAATCTCTCATGACTTCAAATTCTATTTCCTTAAAACCCTTTACGCTTTTTTCAACCAAAACTTGATGAACCGGCGAAAGTTTAAATGCATTGGCAGCGATTTCCTTAAGCTCCTCTTCATCAGAAGCAAATCCGCCTCCTGTGCCCCCAAGGGTAAAAGCAGGGCGCAAAACTACAGGATATCCGATTTCCTTAGCCGCTTTCTTCGCCTGCTCCATATCGTATGTTATCTCTGAGGGAATTGTCGGCTCGCCTATTTCTTCGCACATCTCCTTAAACAATTCTCTGTCTTCTGCTCTCTCTATACTAATGCTTCCCGTTCCCAAAAGTTCTGTTTTACATTCTCTGAGTATTCCTTTTTTTTCAAGCTGCATTGCAAGATTAAGACCTGTCTGTCCGCCTATTCCGGGAAGTATTGCGTCAGGTCTTTCATATCTTAATATTTTTGCCACATATTCCAATGTAAGCGGCTCCATATATACTTTGTCCGCAATTGATGTATCTGTCATAATTGTTGCAGGATTTGAGTTCACAAGAACTACTTCATAACCCTCCTCTTTCAGAGCCAAACATGCTTGCGTTCCTGCATAATCAAATTCCGCCGCCTGTCCTATAACTATAGGGCCTGAGCCTATTATCAGTATCTTTTTAATATCCGTTCTCTTTGCCATTACTACCATCTCCTCATCTATTTATAAACAACTTTACCATCATATACAGTCAATACACATTTTCCGATAACCTTTACTCCCTCAAAAGGGCTTGTCTTTCCTTTTGATAGAAACTCATCAGGATTTATTACTGTCTCTTCCATGCTCCATATGGAAAAATCATTGCCTATCGGAATATTAAATCTCTTTCTTGGATTTACCGACAGAAGTTCTATGAGCCTCTCAGGTGTTATTATGCTGGCAGCAACAAGATTAGTCCAAAGAAGCGGAAACGCAGTTTCTATTCCAACTATGCCAAAGGCACTTTTTTCAAGCCCCTTTGACTTTTCCTCAGCAGAGTGTGGTGCATGATCTGTTGCTATAATATCAATAGTTCCATCCTTTATTCCCTCAATAAGAGCCTCTCTGTCCGTTCTATCCCTAAGAGGCGGATTCATCTTGAATTTTCCGTCTTCTTTCAGGTCTGAATCATCAAGAATCAAATAATGCGGTGCTGTCTCACATGTGACATCTACACCCTCTCTCTTTGCCTTTCTTATCAATTCCACACTTTCTTTTGAAGATACATGGCATATATGATAAGCACATCCGGTTTCTTTCGCCAGCCTAATGTCTCGCTCTATCTGTTCATACTCACTTTCTGAGCAGATTCCCTTGTGCCCGTGAGTTTTTGCATATTCTCCGTCATGTATGTAGCCGCCCTTTAATAAGCTGTTTACTTCACAATGAGCTACTACAAGCTTGTTTAACTCATGAGCTTTAATCATGGCAGCTCTCATCATTTCTTCATCCTGCACTCCTCTTCCGTCATCGGAAAAAGCTATGGCTTTATCTGCTATCTGCTCCATTGCTACAAGATGCTCTCCCTTTTGACCTGTAGTAATAGATGCATATGGATATACTGCAATCACTGCATCTCTTTCGATTATATCTTGCTGTATTTTCAAATTTTGGGGACTGTCCGGCACAGGATTAAGGTTTGGCATGGTGCATACCGCAGTATACCCCCCTCGAGCCGCCGCTTTGCTTCCTGTTTCTATAGTTTCTTTATAAGAAAATCCCGGTTCTCTGAAATGCACATGTACATCGCAAAAACCGGGAAACATAAAATACTTACAATCATTAAATCTGCTTACAGCGTCAAAAGACAAATCATCCAAACAAAAATTAACTTTGTCTTTAAGTTCTGACGGTACTATTTTCTTTGTTCTATCAAACTTTTTCATAAAGCTTCCTTTCCAACAAAAAAGTCTTGCCGAGTACAGCAAGACAAATACGCATAAAAACCGATGCAGACAAACTGCACCTAAGACATATTTACTAAATCTTGCCGATCTCTCTGTATCGGTTTTAAAGATTTTATTGTATTAAGGTTACCACAGCTAAGTGGTTATGTCAAGATGAAATTAGGGCTTCAAATGCTGCATATGGCAAAAGGCTCTCTTTGCTTTTTATAATTTACAGACAGCACAAAAGCGGCAGACCTCCCATATATGCTCCGCCTCCGCAGCATATATTTAAACATATAAATGTGGTACATATCTGGCCGAAATAATTTGATTTTCCCATGGAAGGATTTCCGCCATAATTGGCACTTCTCTGTTGATATCTTGATTCTCCGCCCTGAAGCTGACTCAAAAGACTTGCATAATAAAAATTGTTAGGTTCAAAAGCACAAGCAGTCTTTGCATGGTCTAATGCCACTGCATTATTACCCACCTTATAGTTGGCCAATGCACTGTAATAATACCACGGTCCTCTTCTGTCTTTAACTTGTTCAAGGACATTGATTCCTTCCCTAAAATATCCGTTCTGAATATAGTTAAGAGCAGAGCGCATATACTGCTCGTCTTGACTTTCGCCTTGAGCGGCTCGTTGTTGACCATTGTATCCGCCAAAACCGCCTCCAAAGCCCCAGAAGTCTTCCGATGATGCATATGCTCCTTCCTGAACTTTGCCCTGACGCTGATCCATTATAATCTGATATGCCTGTTGTACTTCTTTAAATTTTTCTTCATATGCCGCCTGATTGGGATTACCCACATTGGCATCCGGATGGTATTTGCGGCTTAATGTTCTGTATGCCTTTTTTATTTCATCATCAGTAGCGTTGTAGCTTACGCCCAGCACTTTGTATGGATCCATTTACATCTCCTCTTCAAGTTCTTTTTCCATTGAAACCGGCTCGCCGCCTCCTGCAGCAACCTTTGCCTTACCGAACCTTACCCAGACTCCGGAGTAAAGAATGTTTCTCAATATCTCAACATGCTCAACCAAAGGCAGTCTTTCAAATGCGTCAGTACATTCTCCTATCATTAACAAAAGCAGCTTAAGCACCTGCTTTTCAAAGTCAGGATTTTTGTATATCTCTTTAAACGGATTATATGCGCCGCTCTTTATATCTTTTTCTATATCCTCATATGCATCAAGGAGATATATGTATTTTCCAAGATAAAAGCCTATCTTGTACAAATCTTCTTTCCACATATCGTCCTTATAGACGAAAACCTCAGCCATTATCTCTCCGAAAACTCTTGCAGCTTTATCTATATGAATCACTTTCGAGTTTTCCACAATAGAAAGCATATTCAGCCTGCTTTCTATAAAATCGGCTTTCTCCGGATATCTTTCTTTTACTTTTCGGCATTTACGCTTCAATATCTTTGCCAAGATTCCCTTTGAAATTTTCTTTTCGTCATTCCAGTCGTCTGCACATTTATAATATGAAAGCAATATACACATATCGGCACAATATTCCGTAATATCGTTTTCACGATGGCAATGTTTATGTGTAGGATGCACAACACATCTGCTGCATTTGTTTTCATCTTCCATATCATAAAGATCACTCAGAAGCATTACCAGAAAAGTAATATCATAATTTAAAGTCATTCTGCCAAAGGTTCCGTATTCTTCCTTAAGCTTGTGACAAAGACCGCAGTAATAACTGCGATAGCTCTCAAATTCTCTTATTTTTAATTCCGGCTTATTTACAAGCACATACCCGAACATTTTTTGTTCCCCTTTTTGATTTATTCAACTCACATTTTATCAGAAAAAGCACAGCAAATGTGTGCTTTTTGTGAATTATAGGTAATGCTTTATTTTTTATTGACGGCTGCCACAGTCCTCAATATTACAGCCCTCACAGCTTCCTGTACATCCCTCCGGTTTAGGCATTCCGTCATGCTTATCGGGATTGTCGGCTTTGAGACATGCCTCTGCCATATCCCCCAAATTTTCAGTTTCAAGACATTCCGCCATTCCTCTGTCACATGACTTAGCTATTTCTGCATCCATAGCCAATTTAGCAACTGTGCCTATTCCGTATTTAGACGCAATCTCTTCTATATGGCTTTCTCCGAATATCCTGTGTTCCTTTCCGCAGTCAGGACATTTGAAATATGACATATTTTCCACGATACCGACGATAGGAACATTCATCAATCCTGCCATCTTAACTGCCTTTTCAACTATCATAGAAACCAGTTCCTGCGGTGAAGTTACTATCACAATGCCATCTATAGGCAGTGACTGGAATACCGTCAAAGCTACATCTCCTGTTCCCGGCGGCATGTCAACAAACATGATGTCTATGTCTCCCCACAGCACATCATTCCAAAACTGTTCTATAACGCCTGAAAGAACAGGACCTCTCCATACTACCGGGTCTGTATCATCCTCAAGCAATGAATTGATTGAAATAACTTTTATTCCGGTATCGCTTACAACAGGAAATATTTCTGTTCCGTTGCCCATAGCCTTTTGGTCTATTCCAAAAGCCTTTGGTATGGATGGACCTGTAATGTCGCCATCCAAAACTGCTGTCTTATAACCCATCCTCTGAGTTGTTACGGCAAGCATGGATGTTATGGACGACTTTCCGACGCCGCCTTTACCGGAAACTACTCCGATTACTTTTTTTACATTTGATTTTTTATTCATATCTTTTTCTCCTTCTAAAGAGTACATGACTATTATACCACTTATGTCAAGGTTTACGCTAAACCTTTTTCTTGCTTTATTTACGATTGTTATCATATAATATATGTACACATAAAAAAGCGAGGCGAACGATGAAAACAAATAAAAAAATCATAAAAAAGCCCAATAAGGTTTTATATTTTGCTGCGTATCATATTGTTGCGCCATTTCTTAAACTAAAATGCAAAACATCTTATGACAAATCAGGCATCAAGGATATCAAAGGGCCTGCGCTTGTGCTGTGTCCGCATATTTCCAATATAGATTTTCTCTTAGTTGCAGCAGCTTTATATCCCCACAGGCCGACCTTTGTAGTAAGTGAACATTTTATGGCAAGGCCAAAATTAAGATGGATTTTAACCAAAATGCATGTAATCCCCAAAAAAATGTTTTGTCCCGATATAAGAACCATCATGAATATAATGAGAGCCAGAGACAGCGGAAACATTGTCGTGCTTTTCCCTGAGGGTCGCCTTCCTGCCATGGGACATTCCCTGCCGATTACCGACGGCACTGCGGAGCTGGTCAAGAAAATGGCTGTAGATGTATATACGATTACAGAAAACGGAGCATACAAAACATTCCCAAAATGGGGCAAATCCGGCTTTCGTTCCGGGCGTATAGAAGTGACTTCTTCCAAACTTTTCAGCAAAGATGATATACCCGGCATGAAGCTTGACGAAATACAATCTGCTATGGAAAATGCTTTATACCACGATGAAGATGCCATCTTTAACGATGTAATATACAAATGCAACGCTCCTGCTTTAGGGCTTGACGGCATACTGTACAAATGTCCGAAATGTAAAGAAGAATTCAAAATGCATTCTTCCGAAAGAAATATAGAATGCTGTGCATGCGGATTCAAGGCAGAATTAGACAATACTTATCATCTGCATGGTGCTCCTTTTGAAAAAATAAATGACTGGTATTTCTGGCAAGAATCTGAAATAGATACAGATGAACCTCTGTCATCAGAAGCAGTTATTTATGCCTCTGATGATAATGGAAACCTTAACAGAAATGCCGGGACAGGCAAAATATATATGGATAATAAAATCATATCTTTTGAGGGTACATGTCTCGGACAGCCCCTGACTTTCAAAGAACCCATATCAAAAATCAAAGCGCTGCCCGTCAGCGTAGGTGATCACTTCGACCTATATCACAACAAGAAAATGTACAACTTTAAGACAATGCCTGATCCTCGCATAGTAATAAAGTGGAGTATGTACATGGATAAAATCAGTAAAAATAATTTTTAAAATTTTTGTCACCTTTTTAATTTCTCATGCGTCTGTTATACAGAAATTAAAAAGGTGGTATTTTATGGTTTTCAGCAGTTTACAATTTGTATTGGTATTTTTACCTATTTTCTTTCTGACATATTATCTTTCCCCATGCCAAGGGAAAAATATTATTCTTTTAATCGGCAGTCTTATTTTCTACTTTACGGGAACAATATATCATCCCTCTCATATGATTGTTTTTCTTCTTTCAATCATCGCTGACTTTGCTACGGGTTTGATGATTGAAAGAATACCAAGCAGAAAAAAGCTGTTTCTTGTATCTGACTTGTTTTTTCACATCATTTGTCTTTCGACATTTAAGTATATGGGGTTCATTTTATCCGAACTGAAAAATTTTACAGCAGCAGAAATAAATGTTCCGGATATAATTCTTCCCATAGGTATTTCTTTCTACACATTTCAAGGGATTTCTTATGTTGTTGATGTTTACAGAAAAAAATTCAGTGCCGAAAAAAGTCTTTTAAATTTCAGCTGTTATATCTCGATGTTTCCGCAGCTCATAGCAGGCCCTATAGTTAATTATCAAGAGGTATGTACTGCACTTAGCAACAGAAAAACAAAAAGAGAAGATATTTTAAAAGGAATTGCTCTTTTTATAATCGGACTTGGACTTAAAGTTCTTCTTGCCAATCCCACAGGTAAGTTATGGTCTGATATTACAGCCATAGGTTTTGAGAGTATCTCCTCTCCTTTAGCATGGATGGCAGCAGCTTCATTTTCACTTCAAATATATTTCGACTTTTTCGGATATTCACTTATGGCCATGGGGCTCGGCAAAATGATGGGTTTTGATCTGCCTGTTAATTTTGATTTTCCTTATATGAGCCTTACAATGACGGAATTCTGGCGACGCTGGCACATTACTCTTGGAAGATGGTTCAGAGAGTATGTATATATACCGCTAAGAGGGAACAAAGGAAATACTATTTTAACTTTAAGAAACCTTTTTATAGTATGGCTTCTTACCGGTATATGGCATGGCGCAGGATATAATTTTATAATCTGGGGCATTATGCTATTTATCATAATCAGCATTGAAAAATTTTTTACAGGCAGAATTCTTTCCAAATATCCCATACTGGGTCATACATACATGATATTCTTAATCCCTGTAACATGGGCAGTATTTGCAATAGATGACATTTCCTCGTTAAGCATATTTTTTTCAAAGCTGTTTCCGTTTTTGGGTGATGCAAAAGAAACCATATTTCCCGGAGATTACATAAAATACTGGTATCTTTACCGACCTTTCCTTCTGTCCGGTTTGTTCTTTTCCACAAAGATTCCTTTCCGGATGTTAAAAAAGATTGAGGGAACGCTTATTTTCAAGATTCTGCTTGCTGTTATATTCACTGCAAGCATTTACTGCATGTACATGGGGCTTGACGACCCTTTCCTGTATTTCAGATTTTAAAGGAGATTAACTATGAAAAAATCAAATATAATAACAATGCTTGCATTCTGTGTAATAATAATTATAATAACTGTATATATCATATCTACATCACTTTCAAGGAATAATACACCGGACAGCCATAATGATGCTCCACAAGGAGAAGCTGTACAAGAAGAAACAGATGCCTTAGACGAAAGTAACAACAATGAGCAGCCTACAGATGAAACATTATCGGCCGAATCCCTTACTCTAAAAGATTCTCTTTTCATCGGGGATTCAAGAACCGTAGGGCTTTCCGAATATTCAACTCTTACCGGAGCCGATTTCTTTTCGGATGTCGGAATGAGCAGCAGCAATATTTACGACAAAACAGTATCTGTTCCCTCTGTCGGAAAACTGACTTTCAAACAATTGATTCAAAACAAATCATACAAGAGAATATACATAATGTTAGGTATTAACGAAGTTGGCAATGACCTTGATACAACTATGAAACGATATGAAGAAATTATAAGTTTTATAAAAACCAATCAACCTAAGGCAGACATATTTGTCATGGCCAATCTCCATGTTTCAGCGTCACGCTCTTCAAAAGACGCTGCCATAAATAATAATATAATAGATAATTTTAATATACGCCTTGAGAAGCTTGCCAAAAATGAGAACATATATTATATGAATTCCAATTCGCTATTTGATGATGAAAGCGGCAGTCTTGATGAGAAAAAAACGGGGGACGGCGTTCATCTGTATGCAAAATATTACGCTGACTGGGCGAAATGGATAATCACTCAAACAAAAAACAATTACTGATAGAGAGGTGAATAACTTTGACAGATAAAGATGAGTTCTGCCGGTGCATTAAGCAGCTTGAAAAAAGCATTTACCGTCTTGCCATTTCTATAGTAAAAAACCAAACAGACGCCGAAGAAGCTGTCTTAGAATCAATATGCAGAGCATATGCCAATCTTTCATCACTTAAAAATGATGATGCATTTAAAACATGGCTTTTTCGAATAGTCCATAATACATCTGTTGAGCTTATAAGGAAAAATGCCAAAGTAACAGGCTGCTCTGAATCAGATGAAAACATTCCGGATGAAAGAGCTAAAGACATAACTACTCGTCTTGTGCTTCGTGAAGCTGTAGAAAGCCTTAAACAGCCTTACCGCACCGTTATAATTCTTTTTTACTACGAGGGTCTTTCCGTGTCCGAAATAGCAAAGGTAACAGAAACTATGTCAGTTACCGTCAGGCAACAACTTTCACGGGGAAGAAAAATGTTAAAAACGCTTTTAAAGGAGGATTTTGAAAATGAATTCATTTGATAGATACTTATTTAAAAAAGCAGAAGAAGAATCCGAAAGTTTTGATATTCCCTCTTCTGTCAAAACAAAAATAGAATATACAATTAACAATCTTTCTGAAAACACGATTCCCGAAAACTTCAGTACCGTGAAAAAGCACAAAAAAATAACGCCTATCCGAAAAGCAGTCGTTTCTTTTGCATGTTTTGTTGCCGTAACGATAATACTTCTTCCAAACATAAGTCCAACTTATGCTCAGGCTATGGAAAAAATCCCTGTGATAGGCGATATAATCCGTGTAGTTACCGTCAGAAACTACTTTTATAAAGACGACCGCCATGAAATGGACATAGATGTTCCGAATATTGAAGAAAATATAGGTCCATCCGCAGACATGATAAATAAGGATATAAATGAACTTACAGACATTCTTGTTGCACAATTTTACAAAGAACTGGATATTTCCTCAGAAAATGGGTTCGGTTCAATAAATGTTTCTTATGAAGTAACTTCCAATACCCTAAGATGGTTTACCCTTAAACTTTCAGTAAATGAAGTTGCCGCAAGCAGTAACAGCTACTTCAAATATTATCATATAGACAAGTCGAGCGGTAAAATAGTAAAACTTGGGGATTTGTTCGCTTCATCTGATTATTCAGATATTCTGACCCATGAAATAAAGCGCCAGATGAAAGAAAGAATGGAAAAAGATGATTCCCTGATATATTGGGTTGACGGAAGTTCTATAGGGGAGGATTTTGCTTCTGTTGATTACAACCATAATTTCTACTGGAATGAAGACGGCAACCTTGTAATAACCTTTGATAAATATGAAGTAGCTCCGGGATATATGGGATGGTCGGAATTTATCATAGATAAGAAAATTACAGATTCAATCCTTAAGGATGAGTTCAAATCAATTACTTCCTAAATAAACCAAAGCGCCTTAAGAGCATTCTTAATCTGTAAAAGATTCTTAATGTTCTTAAGGCGCACCTTTTAATAATTAACTTAATTATGTTTGCTATCTTCCGTCTCTCATTCTTACCAGTCTGCGCACAAGCTCATTAAGCTTGTATATTCTCTTTGACACGACATAAGTATTTTCTTCCCTATGCATGAAAATCGTATTCAAGGTGCTGTCGAGAGAACTGCATATATCATCAACCACTTCTGTTATATCCTTATCGGCATAAATCTCATCCATATCATATTTGTAATCTATTCCGAAAAGTTCTTTCACTTTCAATGTAAGTCTGTTTTTTACATCATTGGCATGCAGTCTGCACACTTCTCTGTTAGCTTTTAAGGCAGCCGGAAGTGTATCGGTTTCGTCGTGAAGCTGATTAAAAAATGATTTCATATCTTCAAATTTTTTATCGAACTCAGCGCCTGTCATTGAAAGTGCTTTCCTATATAATGTTATTTCAGACAATGCGCTCAGAACTATGTCTTGAAGCTTAAGTTCTGCGGATTCTTTGAGGATTTTGCCCGTCTGGGTACTCAAATCAGTCAAAATTGCATTCTTCAAAGCGTCTATGCCTGTTCCTGCTTTAGCACTTACAGGAAACAGCATTACTTTTTCTACTTCCATTATCTGTGCAATGAACTTTTCACAATAACTTATATACGCTTTAAGGTCCTCAGGCGCAACCACATCAGTCTTGTTTACTGCAAAATAAAACTTAGCTGCATGAGTCTTTGCATTCTTAAGGAAGTCTATCTCAATCTGATTTATAGGGCTGTCCACGGAAAGAGTGAATATAACTGCATCGCTTTCCTTAACAAAAGCATATGCTTCTTCTGAATTTTTTTCATGAAGAGAACCTACTCCGGGTGTATCGACAAAAGTCAGATTATTATGAAGAAATTCAGACTCACACTTTATTGCAACTTTAGTTACATTTAGATGATTATCCATATTCTGCTGTTCATTGATATATTCAGAAATCTGTTCAAAGCTGACTTTTTCTGTTTTCCCATTGCTGAAATGAACTTCTGCGCTGTCTTTTCCGTATTCTACTGTAGTTACTACTGCCGTTACGGGAACTATACCCATAGGAAGAATATCTCTCCCCAATATCCCATTAACAAGAGCACTTTTTCCTCGTTTAAACTGACCTATTACAGATACTGTTACATGCTGCTGTTCCAGCTTTTGGCGCAGTGCTCTTACACTCGAAAGCTCTCCGGCAATAATTTCGTATCCTTCAAACAGCTTTTCTGTATCTTTAACTTTCTGCAAAATAGAATTTTCCATGTTTACTCTCCGGTTATTTATAAAATTTGCAAGCGGCACATGCTGCACATGAGCTTCTCTGCTCCTCGTCACAATATACAGGGAACAATGCTATACTGTGGTCAAGCTTATCTCCTCTGAGGGATTTCAATGCCGCTATCTGGCACAGTGTTCCTACAAACTCAGTGTGCTTTCCTTCTTTTGCGTTTCTCATGGTTTTCCTGTATATCGGCGCCATATCCCTCTTTCTAACATCTTCACTTGATTCAAAAAACTGTTGAAATTCCGGCAGTTCCACCGGATTATAAAGAGGGCAGAACAATACGCACGCATTGCATTTGTTACAGCCGTTTTCGTTTACTACAGGACGACAAAGACCATCCTTTTCTTCCATTTTAACGCATACATACTTACATGCAACCACGCATGCCCCGCATCCGTTGCAATCTTTTATTCTTTCTGTTAACTGCACTTTTATCACCTCTATTTAAATTCTGTCATTTCTTCTAAGTATTTTTCTATAGGAATTCCCTTGTATTTGTCAACATTGTCTGTGTTCTGCAATATAAGGTTTCTCACTGTTTTCATGGCAAAAGCTGTAGACTCCTGAAGCCCCCTGCCGTTTAATATGCTTCCTACAAGAAGCGCGGAAAATATGTCTCCCGTTCCCGGGAACTGAACCGGTACATATTCAAAAGGTATGCTGAAATACTCTTCCTTTCCGCTGTCATAACCATATACGCAGCTTTTTCCGTCAACAACTATACTTGTGATAACCACCGACTTTGAGCCCAATCTTCTAAGCTCGTCCACCAATTCAACTGCCTGATCATCGGTAACTTCTTCCTTATCCTTGTATTTTCCCGAAAGAAAAGTGGCCTCGGTATAGTTAGGCATTACTATATCTGCTACTGAACAAAGCTGCCTCATATATCCAACGGTACTCTCTTCAACACCGTTGTACAGCACACCGTCATCTCCCATTATAGGATCAACAAAGATACGCTTGCCCTCTGCCTGCTGGCTTCTGCAATATTCTGCCACTACTTTGACTTGTTCCTCCGATACTATGAGGCCGGTACATATGGCATCAAAAGAAAAACCAAGTTTTTCCCACACTTTCAGTGTGTTTTTCATATAATCGGTAGTATCAAGTATTTCAAACAAACCGTAATCAAGGGTGTTTGAAACCAGTGCCGTAGGCAAATTATATAAATTAAATCCCATATGGGACATTATTGGAATTATCGCTCCAAGAGAAATTTTTCCATAACCTGCCATATCTCCAATCAAAAGGACTTTTGCCCCTTCTTCTTTTACATGAACTATTTTTTTAGCTTTCATATCGGCAGTCACTCCTTTTTCTTATTTCCGACTTACTATTATATCAAACTATTACCCGATATTAAAGAGTAAAAACGAAAAGATTACTAATTACAAGTAACCTGATTTTGACAGTACTTCATATCGTCCTTTTAATTTTGTATTATTTACAAAAACAGGTGGCTTAAATGCCACCTGTTAATCTCTGTTATACTAACTCCGGCCTTAAAATCGGCACAAAGTCTTTCTTTAAAACCTCATTATTTTGAGTTGAAGTCCATTGCTACCTGTGCATAAAGCATTGCTCCCTTTATAAGAACGCTTTCATCTACACAGAAGTTGCCTGAGTGCTGTGGCCATACGGCTCCACATTCTTCATTGCCGCATCCAAGCAACGCAATTGCTGCCGGAACTTTCTGGCTGTAATATGCAAAATCTTCTCCTCCCATAGTGGCCGGACTGTCTATAGCAGCTCCTGCTCCTATGATTTTATCTGCCGAAGCTTTTACAAGTTCTGTCATTGCCGTTTCATTTACTGTAGGCGGTATGAATCTGTTAAACCATACACTTGCTTCTGCGCCAAATGCAGCAGCAGTATTCTTAACGGTTCTTTCCATAAGTACAGGAATTGATTCCCACACTTCCTGGCTGAAACAACGAGTAGTTCCTTCAAGATGAGCATTTTCCGCAACTACATTCCAGCGTGTTCCTACTTCTACAGTACCAACAGTAACTACTATAGGATCAAGGGGTGCAGTCTGACGGCTTGCCATAGCCTGAAGATTATTGATAACAGCTGCCGCTACTACTGCCGCATCGACTCCCTGATGAGGTGCTGCACCGTGGCAGCCCTTGCCTTTTATGTCTATTTTGAACATATCCGCCGACGCCATTCTCGGACCTGCATCACAGGAAATAGAACCTGCCGGAACATCTGACCAGATGTGAATTCCAAAAGCACCATCCACACCCTCAAGTGCTCCCTGTTCTATCATGGATTTAGCACCTGATGCAGCCTCTTCTGCCGGCTGAAATGCCAACTTGACACTACCACAAAGATCGTCTTTCATATCATTCAAAATATGTGCCGCAGTAAGCAACATAGCAGCATGGCAATCATGTCCGCATGCATGCATTACTCCCGGATTTTGGCTCGCATATTCTGCTCCTGTAGTTTCTTCTACAGCCAGAGCATCAATATCAGCTCTTAAGAGTATTGTCTTTCCCGGCTTTGCTCCTTTTACAGTAGCTAAAACTCCTGTCTCAAGTCCGCACGCAACCCATGGAACTCCTATCTTGTCAAGTTCTTCTTTGATTACTTTACTTGTATTATATTCCTTTTCACTTACTTCCGGATGCTGATGGAAATAACGACGCATTTCTACCTGATATTTCTCATATTTTGAAGCGACTTCCTGAATTTTCATTTCTAACACCTTCTTTATTTAAAGAATTTTATAATAACTTTGCAAACAGTCCTGCGATAAATACAGAAGTAATAGTTACTGTAACAAAACCGCCGACTATCATTGAAGGGAACATCTTGCTCATGAGATACTGTTTTTCTTCTTCTGTCTTACCAAGCGCATTGCAAGTTGATTCCGTAATAATAGCATCACAAGGGAATCCATAAAGAGCAGTAAGTCCGTTGGCAAATGCCAGAGGGAAAGACATCTTCAGAATCTTTGCTATTATAAATGAGAATATAGCCATACCTGCAACACCTATAAGTATAAGTACAACCATAGGTACTATAATTGATTTCAACATTGCAGGAGTACAATCTTTAAGACCATCGAATACATACATCATGAGTGCAAACATGATTATCTGATATGAGTTTGCTCTGTTAAGCAGATTGGTTTCGAGGAATCCGATAGTGGTAAAGAATACGCCTAAAACAAGCGCCCATATAGCACCGCTGATTCCGGTTACATTTCCAAGCTGTGTAGCAAGCCATCCTACCAGTCCCAATTTACCCAACATTACAACAGGAGTATTCCATTCGTCAGGAATCTTAGGGAGCAGAGTTTTTCTATCGCTGTCATCAGCAACCGCAGTCATACCTACACTTGCCATTTCTCTTCTGTCTTCTTCAGTGAGAACTACTTTTCCGGAACGGAAATCTTTTAATAATCTTCTTCCTTCCGTTTGCAGACAAACTGCAGTGATAGGGTATCCTGCAAATCCCTGTACACAATACATAGCTATTGCAAATACAGCAGCTACTTCAAGCCCTGCTGCTTTAGCGGCATCCTGCATCATTGTAGCAGCTACGATTCCTCCTGTAAGAGGCGGCAGACCTGCTATTACCAAAGTTTTGTCGATGATAAGCGGAGCTACAAAGTAGCCGAGCACCATCATACCTGCCAATCCGGCAAGGCAGACAACAATAGTTTTCCACTGTTGAATCAGCTGTTTAAGGCTTATAACAGTACCCATATGAGTAATTAAAAGATAAATTCCTATTGTGCTTCCGAAAGGTATCAGCATGGAATCGCTTACAACCTCTTTCGGTATGATAGTCCAATATCCTAACAGCAATACCACTGCCGTTACAAATACGGACGGTACCCAAGCCTTTGTAATTTTTGCAACATATTCACCTATTATGTATGCTACAGCACAAATTACGAACGCAAGTGCAAAATTATACATTTCAGTCATTCCTTTCTTTGCAATATTTTATTTAAAAGTTTCCTGTATAATTTATAATTGTGAAACTTTTTTATCTAAGTAATCTAATGTGGCTGTTATCATAGACGCCATTCCGTAAAGCATTGCATCTTCATTCATAGCGCACTTCGGATTATGCAGTGCCACCATTTCGCCTATATGCCCTGCTTTTACCATCATAAACATCCCCGGAGTCTGGGTCATTTCAGTATAATAACTAAAATCCTCGCTGAAAGAATACGGTACTGTTATCGCTTCCGTATGCTCCTCTCCCAAAGCTTCAGCTACAGCTTTCTTTGCTTTCTTTGTAAGCTCGGAATCGTTAAAGCAAGCGGGATATCCTTCATAATGATTTATATCTATTTTTGTTCCCGACAGTTCTTCGACACCCTTAGCAATCTTAAAGACCTGCTCTGTAACTTGTTTTCTTACAGACGGAATATATGATCTTGCAATTCCGGAAAACTTAGCTTCACCGGGTATTACATTGGGAGCATCTCCGCTGTGAAAACTGCATACCGGGAAAATTACAGTTTCAAGAGGATCTATATATCTTGACGGAATCTGCTGCAAAAGAGTAACCATCTGGCATGCCGCCAATATAGGGTCCTTTGTCAAATGAGGCGTTGAGCCATGACCGCCCTTGCCTTTAACTGTAACATCAAACAAGTCTACAGATGTTGTAAGAGGTCCTTCACAAAACTGAACCACGCCTACTTCCTTTTCATCAGGAATAAGATGCATTCCGAAAATCGCATCAACATGAGGATTCTCCATAACGCCCTTTTCTACCATTTCTTTGGCACCGCCCGGCAGTGTATCTTCGCTTGGCTGAAATATCAACTTAACGGTTCCTGAAAATTTATCTCTGTTTTCACATAAATATTTAGCAGTTCCAAGCATCATTGCCGCATGCATATCATGACCACATGCATGCATCATACCGGGAACTTCGCTGCTGTATGGCAAATCCGTTTCTTCTTGTACCGGAAGCGCGTCTATATCTGTTCTTAACGCTATGCAAATGTCAGCATCTTCTCTCCCTTTTATCAAAGCCACCGCCCCTGTAGGCATAGGCGAAAGTATATCATCGACACCATATTCTTCAAGCTTTTTTTTGATAAGCTCTGTGGTGCGAAACTCTTTTCTTCCGATTTCCGGATGCCTGTGTATATCTCTTCTTATATCTATTATCTCGGGCATAATTTTTTCTATAGCCGATATTAACTCATTATTTTTCATTATTCCACCTCTAAAAAAGAAATTTCACTTTAAAATAATATCATACTTTATACACAAAAT
>CAJMLH010000016.1 GCA_905214195.1 uncultured bacterium | reverse complement strand
AATGCATAGCTTCATTGAACCCCGTGTTTAACACGGGGTTTTCTTTATACAAAAATAAAGTCTTACAGATTTGTAAGACTTCACTTAATGATTGGAATGTGAACAACAAATATACTGCCTTTCTTCTCTCCATTAACCATATTATCTTTTACCATTATGGTTCCATGATGCTCTGATATAATTCGTCTTGCAAGATAAAGCCCCACTCCGCTTCCATCAGCTAAATCACTGTTAATTCCACGGTAAAAACGCTTAAATATATTGTGTTTTTCTTCGTCGGGAATTCCCATTCCCTGATCTTTAAACTCAATTCTCACCATTTGGTTCAGCTTCATAATGTGAATTGAAATTTTTGTATTTTCTTAGGAATATTTTATTGCATTATCAAGAATATTAACAAAAGCTTCGGAAAGCCATTTTTTATCACACATAATGGCCGGTATTTTATCTTCACTGCAATCTTCAAATTCTATTGGAATATTTTTTTCATCAGCTTTTAACCATATGCCGTTTACTGCTTCCAATATAGCGTCAAATAAATTACCCTCTGTAAGCTTGATGTTTATCATTCCGCTTTCAAGCCTTGAAATATTAACAAGCGAAAAAATCAGCTTTTCCAGCGCTGCAATTTGAAAGCCCATAAGATTTTCAAATTCTTTTCTCTCGTCTACAGAAAGATTCCCATTTTGCATTAGCTCAAAAGTTGATTTTATTGCTGCAAGTGGAGTTTTAAGCTGATGTGATATGTCTGTAACCACATCCTTGGTTTCTCTCTTGTCATTTTCCGCTTTTTCTTTGATAACGGAAATACTGCTGTATAGACTATCAATCAAAGTCTCAAGGCGTGCAATATTAAAATTGACATCTGATCCGTCAATTTTATTAAACTCTGATTCAGAGGGATTGTAGCTGCCATCTTTTAAAGCATTGAGTGTTCGTTCGATATCCCCGATAATATAGTTATATCTGTTTTCTGTTTCTTTTTCCTGTCCTTTTAAACTTACTGCAATAACAATGTATACTGCAGAAGATGAAATAAGCGTAAGTATAATAGTTTTTATAAATTCTCTGTATATACTGCCTTCATTATCCTTTGTATATCCATATCTTTCCAAGACATTCTCTGCTTCTTTCAGAGTCATTTCATTTTTCTGTTTCTCAGCAAGTATACTTCCAAACCTTAGGGTCTCGTCCTTATATGAAAAATATTCTTTTGTAATCATTGCAGTATTCAGCAATATCAATGCTATCAATGGCAGCAGATACCACTTGAACTTTTTAATTTTTGACATTCCAGACATACCCGAGCCCTCTTACATTTTTTATAAGTCTTTTTCCATCGTCCCCTGAGTCAAGTTTTTTTCTAAGTCTTGTAATATTTACAGCAACCGTATTTTCATCTACAAATTCGCTGTCTACATCAAATATTTTTTCCAGTATCTGTTCTTTTGACAAAATGATATTTGGATTTTCCATAAACATCAAAAGAAGCTTCCATTCATTTTTTGACAATGAAACCTCATCATCATTTACATATACTTTCATTGCAGTTTTGTCCACTTTTACATTGCCGGCCTTTATCAGCCTGTTTTCGTTGGCACTTTCTTTTCTGAAGTATGCATTTATCTTCATAATAAGAACCGATAAGCTGAAGGGCTTTGCTATATAATCGTCTGCACCTGCTTCATAACCCATTACCATATCTGTTTCCTGATCCAGTGCAGTAAGCATAATAAAATGAGCATTTGTTTTATCTCTGATGCTCTTTATATAGTCAAGTCCGCTTCCGTCAGGAAGATTGATATCACAAAGCAGCATTTCCGGGGCAAATTCTTTCATTATCGGCTCTGCTTCTTTTATACTTCCTGCTGTTTTTACTTCATATCCTTCCTTTTGAAGAGAAATTTCTATGCTTCTTCTAATGCTTAATTCATCTTCCAATATCATAATTTTATGCACTTTATCATCTCCAAGTAATTCATTTTTATCTTTTGAATAAAAAATTCTATGTAGGGCAGATTATGCCATATTGCCAATACCATGAATATATGGCTTCACCCCTCCGTCTGCTTTTTCTGAAGCATTTGGATGCTTTAAAATACGAATTTGCTTCAAAACATCAGAAAACCCCTGAAATGCTTGATAAATAAGCAATTTCAAGGGTTTTAAGTCTAAATTATTTGTTCATCTGAGCTGCTACTTCTGCTGCGAAGTCTTCTTCTTTCTTTTCAATACCTTCGCCTACTTCGTATCTAACCATTTCTACAACCTGCATAGGTTTGCCGATTTCTTTTGCCACGCTGTCAACATACTGAGCAACAGTCATGTCTCCGTTCTTTACGAACTTCTGGTCAACAAGGCATACTTCCTTAAGAATAGCCTTAACTTTTCCCGGAATTATTCTTTCAAGCATAGCCTCAGGCTTACCTTCATTTAACAGCTGCTGCTTAGCTATTTCTTTTTCAGATTCCAGCCAAGCCTGATCAACCTGAGTTTCATCAACAAACTTAGGGTTCATTGAAGCAACCTGCATTGCTACATCCTTAGCGCAAACTGCGATTTCATCTTCTGTTGCGTCAGTTTTGATACCTACAACTACGCCGATTTTGCCGCCGCCGTGAATGTATCCTGTGTAAACAACGCCGTCTGTTGCCATCTTATGAAATCTTCTTACATTCATGTTTTCGCCAATCTTGGCAATCTTGCTGTTGAGCGCATCAAGAACAGTTCCCTCGCCCTCATAAGCCATAGCCTTGAAAGCTTCGATGTCGTCTGATTCTGCTGTCAGAGCTAAATTAGCCAATGTATCTACGAATTCAACGAATTCTTCATTCTTTGCAACAAAGTCTGTTTCAGAGTTTACTTCTACAATTGCTGCAGTCTTGTTATCAGCAGAAAAAGCAACCTTTACAAGACCTTCCGCAGCGATTCTGCCTGCTTTTTTAGCAGCCTTTGCAAGACCTTTTTCTCTTAACAGTTCAACGGCCTTATCTATATCACCGTCAGTTTCTACCAGAACCTTTTTGCAGTCCATCATGCCTGCGCCGGTCATTTCTCTTAATTCTTTTACTAATTGTGCAGTTACTGCCATTTTTTTATCCTCCCGAAATTCCTGATTGATTATTCAGCGTCTTCCTCAGCTGCTGCTTCCACAACTTCTTCTGCCGGAGCTTCTTCCTCTGCTCCCTCATCAAAGCTTTCGCCCTGGTTTGCTTCGATAACAGCATCTGCCATTCTGCCTGCTATAAGCTTAACTGCTCTGATAGCGTCGTCATTTGCAGGTATTACATAATCAACATCGTCAGGGTCACAGTTTGTATCAACTATACCTATTACAGGAATTCCCAGAATTCTTGCTTCCTTAACTGCAATTCTTTCTTTCTTAGGGTCTACTACGAATATAGCTCCCGGCATTTCAGGCATGTCTTTGATTCCGCCCAAGAACTTTTCCAGTTTGTCCATTTCCAGTCTGAGTTTAACTACTTCTTTCTTTGCAAGCTTATCGAAAGTTCCGTCTTCTTCCATTGTATGAAGATCAGCCAGTCTCTTGATTCTCTGAGCTATAGTCTTGTGGTTTGTCAGCATTCCGCCAAGCCATCTTTCACTTACAAAGTACTGTCCGCATCTTAAAGCTTCATCTCTGATAGCCTGCTGAGCCTGTTTCTTTGTTCCTACGAAAAGAATCGGCTTGCCTGTTTCTGCAACACTTCTCATGAAATCATAAGCTTCTTCGATTTTCTTTACAGTTTTCTGAAGGTCTATGATATAGATACCATTTCTTTCTGTAAAGATGTAAGTAGCCATCTTAGGATTCCATCTTCTTGTCTGGTGTCCGAAATGTACACCTGCTTCTAAGAGCTGTTTCATTGAAATTACTGCCATTTTAATCCTCCTTGGTTTTAACTTCCACCGTGTTGTCCAACACCGCATGCACCTGCCGTCAAAAGCATTGCCATACTTGACTTTACATAAACAGTCCGAGGCAAAGTCGTCTTTTAAAGCATCATATCACTGCACCCTTATTTCAGGGAAAAATGCGGCAACCATTATCAAACCGGTGTGTTATTTTTGTTTTTTATTCTTGCGATAAACAAACCGCCTTAATACTATACATCAAAATTGTTGAAATTGCAATAGTTTTTTGCTGTTATATCAGAAAATTTTTAACTCGCATGCAGGCAGCGAATCCTTATTTGATCAGTCTTTTACTTGAGTTTTTTTCTTACCGCAGAACCGCTTCTCCCTATTCTTCGCAATCTGTCTTTGGATACCTTTATATTCATACCCAAAATCATATTGGCTCCCCATAAAAACAGCCCCAATGTCAGTATCGGAATTACACATGAAGTTATTATAAGCAATGCGGCTGATTCAATAAAGTTACTCAAAACATTTTTCGCCGAGTCAAGAGTTTCCGATAATCCACCCTTTATATTGGAAAAGAATTTTTCTATAGTGCTTTCTTCCTTGTCAGCATTGGAATTAAGTGCGTCAGCAGTCTCCTCAGCTTCCTCTAAGTTCTGTTCTATAGATGTATTATATGTATTTTCTATAAAGCCTGTCGCCCATGTACTTGCCGGTACCAAAAGCATACAGCAAAGTCCGAATATAGTCAGTTTTGCTGCTGCCGAAGCCGCCTTGTCTTTTTTCTTCCATATGAACATTATTATCAGCACGCACGACAACGGAATCAAAATTCTACATGTTACAAGACCGGAAATTGTAAGAAAATATTTTTCCAAAAATATGGCGCATAGAACAATCATAAGAGTTGAGCTGAGGTCTGCAAGTTCGTTAGCTATAGGCTCGGCAACATCCCCCGGAATAAAGGTCAGTCCCGTGGAAACCGCCGCTGATGATGCAGACATTGCAACTACAGAATCCCTCTTCTCATCCAGCACCTTTATTGTATCTTTGTAAGTCTCTGCATCAGAAAAATATTCTGCTGCCACAGTCGCCGAAATCAAAGCAATTACTATAAGAATTACCGTGATTACAATCATCGTCTTTTTTTCTTTATTTTCCATAATTTGTTTCCTGCTCCCTTTAATGTTGTGCTTTCAGTATATAACAAATGTGTTCCGTAGTCTAATTGTTTTGAAAATGTGTTAAACGGCAATTTATAACTTTTTTGTGATATAAACAGGTTTATAGGATGAACCCTCGCCCCAAGCCATCTCAATTGCATCATGATATAAAAAAAACAGCGCCAAGCGCTGTCTGTTCTTCATGGTTGCGGGGAAAGGACTTGAACCTTTGACCTCCGGGTTATGAGCCCGACGAGCTACCAACTGCTCTACCCCGCGTCATTATATCTTATTGTATTCGGTTCGATCGATTTATATGCAATAAATATATAAATCTTCTGAAAGACCCCTTAATCAGCCTTAATAACAAAACGGCTGGTGCCGGAAACCGGGGTCGAACCGGTACGATCGGTAAGGATCGCAGGATTTTAAGTCCTGTGCGTCTGCCAATTCCGCCATTCCGGCAAAAAAATGGCTCCAAGGGTGGGGCTCGAACCCACAGCCTATCGGTTAACAGCCGAGTGCTCCACCATTGAGCTACCTTGGAACAACGGTTGTCATTGCTGACAACACAAGTAATTATATATCAATATTAAAAAACTGTCAAGTGAATTTGAAACTTTTTTTAAAAATTTTTTGCTAAATTTTTCGCCATTGCAATCAATCTCTTTTTTCGACATAAGCTGTCAAATTTCAAAGGCTGAAAAGTCTAATTTATCTTTACTCCTCTGTCTTTCATGACCTCTTCTCTGTCTTTTTCTACATTCTCAGCCACGATTTCAATCTTTTTCCTGTATTTCTCCGCCATTTCTTCTTCGCCTAATTTTTCATATACATTTACAAGCTCACTCATAGTCTCTGTGTTGCTTGGCGAAAGCTTTAAAACTCTTTTAAGATGCTCCTCTGCCGCTCTCAATTCGCCGACACATGAATATGCAACGCCCAGATAATACCACAAAGGCCACCAATCTTGGAATTTGCTTTCGGTATACTTTTCAAGGACTGCTATACCATCGTCAAACTTTCCGGAAAGAATCATATTATATCCCTCTTCTATTTCCACCGGCTCCTCAAGAGAATCAAGACGCTCACTTATCTCTTTCTTTTTTTCTTCATCTTTTGAAAGCTTCATAAATTCGTCCCATGTAAGCTTAGCTTTTATGTACAGTCCAAGATTGATATATCCATATCCCAGGAAATAATATGCCTCTGCAAAGTCAGGGCGGCAGAGAGTTACCTCTTCAAACGCTTCAAGAGACTCTGCTTTAAATCTCGCAATAAAATCCTCATCATCCCCGTTTTCATAGGCATCCTTACATGCACGACCATAACAATAAAGGGCGTCAACATTTTCAGGATCCAAAAGCATAGCGGCCCTAAAATTGATGCATGCATGCTCATATTCATTTTTTCGGGCATTTTCAACGCCCTCAGCAACAAGTGCATAAGCAAAACTCTTATCTGACACTCTGAATATGTATGCTATATAATTATCTGTATACTTGAACTTAGGGTCACAACCTATTACAAAAGCCATGCCCTTTGCTATAGTTTCAGTTGATACAGCATTTATTTCATCTTTTCTTACAGGAATAGGAACTCCTGACAATATATCGTCCAATCCTGCTTTTTTCAGATATTTTTCCGACAGTTCATCGAATAGATAATTGTTCAAATGAGGCAGCAGGTATTCGCAAATCCTGTCATCTCTGTTTTTAAGTCCCATAAATTATATCTCCCATCCTTTTTTCAAAAATCTTTTGACCTCCTCAGAATTAAACGAAGATTCAAAATCTTTCATCAACAATTCTTCTATCTCCCCAATCCTGTCGTCTCCCAATTCAGTCAAAGCGAATTTTCTTAGTATTCTGTATTGTTCTTCCTTTTTTCTGTTCACATGATGATATCCCATACCATAATAAAATCCGGATAGCTTTTCATAAAATTCAAACGGCTCGGTTTCCATCACACATATCAGATAATCAAGAGTTCTCTCAAACCCTCCCCTGTTGTAATATATATTAAGCATTTTTTCAATGGATTTAAGTCTTACTGCTTCTTCTGCGCTGAGCCAGTAATTTGAAATAAACTCATACGGTGCTTTATCGGTATACTCAAGCCCGTATTCTTTGCTTAGCTGCTCCATCATAGTGCCTTTAAGCACCTTTAAAAAACCCATTTGAAACGCATCTGCCTTGAGGGCATATACCTTATTAAAAGATCTTCCAAATAATTCATAAGTTTCGTAAGGAAGTCCTGCAATGAGATCCACATGAATATGAATGTTGCCGAGGGCTATTAGTTTTTCTATGTTATAAAGCACCGGATAGACATTTTCATTGCGGTTCACAGCTTTTAATGTTTCCGGATTGGCAGACTGAATCCCTATTTCAAGCTGAAACAATCCTTTTCTTGCCTTACTCAAAAGCGCAAGCATTCGATCATTTAGCAAATCTGCACAGATTTCAAAGTGAAAATTTGTAACTCCGTTGTCGTTGTCTAAAATATACTCTATGATTTCACAAGCTCTGTTTATATCGTAGTTAAAGGTTCTGTCGATAAACTTAACTTGCATAACTTTTTTATGCAGGAAATACCCAAGCTCCTTTTTTACACGCTGCAAGTCCAACGACCTTACCGTCTTTTCTATTGATGACATGCAATAACTGCACCTGAACGGACATCCTCTTGAAGACTCGTAATATATAACTCTATTTGGATCACATTCAAGAACGGAATATATAAACGGAATAGAGTTGAAGTCCATAGGTTCTATCTGTTGGTTTACATATATTCTGCCATCTTCTCTGTATATAAGTCCCGGAACTGTATTGAGGGGCAGCTTTTCCAATCGTTCTTCGTTTCTTAATACCTCACACAGCCTGTAAAAAGGGTACTCTCCCTCTCCGCAAATTATAAAGTCCGCCCAATCATTGTTCAAGGCAAATACATGGCCGTCAAAGCTCACTTCCGGGCCTCCCAGACATATCTTTAAGTTCGGTTTGGCTTTTTTTAAATCGCTTCCGAGTGACTTTATAAATTCTATATTCCAGATGTAGCAAGAAAAGCAAACCATATCACAGTTTGCTCTTATAAGTTCTCCGTATATATATGAATATTCATTATTTATCGTAAATTCTCTCATAGTCACTTCATCAGAAGTATCCGCCGTCACGGTGTAAAGATACTTGACGGCGGGGTTTGAATGAACATATTGAGAATTTAATGCAGCAAGTAGTATTTTCATTTCTATAACATTCTGAATCTTTCGTCTTTAAGCAATCCTCTGTCTTCCATGCAACGCTTGAGAGAAGTTATCATGCTTTCATTGTCGTCCGGCAAATTTCCTCTGAGGGAAACATAATTGGAAGCATGGTTGCTTCTGAAAACACATGATTTAGACGGTTTGGCATATTTTAACATAAGGCATGTTTCTGCCAAAACTTCTTCCGGCGTAAGCAATTTAAATCTTCCTGACTGGTATTCCTCCAAAAGCGGAGCAGGCGGCTGAAGCATGAGAGTCAAAAGGCTTACATATGATGCGTTCATCTCTGCAATCATAGTTCCTGTTTCAATTGCGTGTTCTTCCCAAAGCTCAGGACCGGCAAGACCGCTTATAAATGTTACCGATGTCTTAAGGCCGGCTGCTTCAAGTTTTTTAACGCCATCTATAAGCTGTTGTCTCGTTTCACCTTTGTTTACCATCTTAAGAACCTTGTCGCTGCCTGACTCAGCTCCCACATATACCATCTCAAGGCCATGCTCTTTAAGTTCTCTAAGCTCTTCATCAGTCTTTTTCAGAGCTATTGCAGCCCTTCCGTAAGTGGTAACTCTTTCACATTCAGGAAAGTTTTCTTTTATATAATCTAAAATTCTTATCAATTTGCTGTTGGCAAGACAAAGTGCATCGCCATCACACAAGAAAATCCTCTCAACTCTTGAATAATGACTTCTTGCCCATGCCAAATCTTCAAGTACTTCTTCGGGGTTGCGCACTTTAAATGTTTTTTCCTTGTACATATTGCAAAATGTACATTTATTGTGAGAACATCCTATTGTCACCTGCACCAGTAAGCTGTATGCCTCGCTGGGCGGTCTGTAAATATCTCCTACATAACGCATTGTTTGTTTAATTTCCTTTCATTTGCTTTTACATACGCTCAGGTGCTTCCATCCCCAAAAGTTCAAGGCCGTTCTTTATTGCAGTTTTAGCTGCAAGAACCAAAGCAAGCTTAGATTTCTTTTCCTCTTCATTATCCACAAGTATATGCTCATCATGATAAAAGCGGTTAAATGCCTGTGCAATATCAACTATATGTCTTGTGAGAACAGATGGTTCATACTTTTCTCCTGCATCTATTACAACCTGTGGCAGAGCATAAATAAGCTTTGCAAGTTGGTAAGCACTGTCTCCGGTTATATATTCAGGGTTTAAAGTGAATTCTCCGTCTCTGAATGCAGCTTTAATCTCATCTTCGATACCATCACCTGCATTTCTCAATACACTTGATGCTCTTGCGCAAGTGTACTGTACATAAGGACCTGTTTCTCCGTTAAAATCAAGTACCTTATCCCACGAGAATACATAGTCTTTGATTCTGTTGTTGGAAAGCTCTTGGAAAATTACGGCTCCTATACCTACCTGTCTTGCAGTCTCTTCTATGTTATCTGTATTGACACCTTTTTCCCTTATGATTTCTTTTGTTTTTTCAACGGCTCTGTTAAGCACATCCTCAAGGAAAACAACACGGCCATGTCTTGTTGACATAGTTCCGTCCTCAAGGCTTACAAGACCGAACGGTACATGTATATTATCTTTTGCCCAGTCAAATCCCAAAAGTTCTATTATCTTTATCCACTGCTGGAAGTGAAGATTCTGCTGGGAGGCTACAACATATATATTTTTGTAGAAATCATAGTGCTCTTTTCTGTAAACCGACGCCGCTATGTCTCTTGTAATATAAAGAGATGAACCGTCTGACTTCTTTATCAGTGCAGGCGTCATTCCATAAGGTTCAAGATCTACTATCTGCGCTCCCTTTGATTCCTCTAAAAGTCCTTTTTCTTCAAGCATTTCAACTATGCGTGGCATCTTATCGGAGTAAAAGCTTTCTCCTGCATAAGAGTCGAATTCTATGCCAAGCATCTTATATACTCTGTTAAATTCTTTAAGACTCTCATCTCTGAACCACTGCCAAAGTTCTTGTTCTTCTTTTTCTCCACGCTCTAACTTTACAAATATTTCTCTTGCTTCGTCATCAAGCTCAGGATGAGTTTCTACCTCAACATGGAACTTTGTATAATAGCTCAGAAGCGTTTTAATAGGTTCTCTTATTACATCTTCTTTATTTCCCCAGTGTCTGTATGCACAAATCATCTTACCGAACTGGGTTCCGTAGTCCCCCAGATGATTGATACGCACCACATTATAGCCCATGGCTTTATAAATCTTATTTATGGAGTTTCCTATTACCGTACTTCTTATATGGCCTATATGGAACGGCTTTGCAATATTGGGAGATGAAAATTCCACTATTACCGTCTTTCCAGCGCCCACATTACTTGTTCCGAATTTTTCTTCTTCAGAAAGCACTTCGCCAACCAAGTCCTTGACAAATTCTTCCTTTGAAATAAACATATTTACATATGCATTTACCTGCTCTACCTTTTCAAACATAGGTGAGTCCTGAATACTTGCAGCAATATCGGCTGCAATCATCTGCGGTGCTTTTCTCAAAACCTTTGCCAGCTTGAAACACGGAAATGCATAGTCACCCATCTTTTCATCCTGAGGGATTTCTATCATACCTCTTATTTCATCTTCTGTAAGACTTTCGAGATTCTGTCCGATTACTTTTGCAATTTCGCTCTTGAAATCTACCATTCTATCTTCTCCTTCTCAGTAATAACTTCTATGCCCTCGGATATCAGCATAGCAGCAAAAACTCCATTTCCGTCAGTCAAAACACCGGAAAAAGTCCCGTCATATATACTTCCTTTTCCACAGGATGGACTGTTTGCCTTGAGTATGGCGCCTTCGATTTCCTCTCCCGACATTTTCGCCATTTGCATACATGTATTAAAAGAAATTCTTGCGCCTCTTATGAATGCCTCCGTAACATCTTCCCCTTTATCGTTTATAATCCTGCTTCCTATTTTCTCCGCAGGAGGACGGGGACATGGGAGATTAGCTGCCCTCTCAGGACATACCACTATATGCTTATGGTTTTGGCAAAACTCATAAACCTCATCATTCTTGTTATTCCCCCCGTTATATTTGCAATTATGCCCCAGCAAACATCCGCTTACTATATACATCTTTTACTCCTTCAAGGTGACGATAGTAACTCCGTCACCGCCTTCATTATACTTTCCTTTACGATAAGAAGCAATTAACTTATGATTTCTGAATATTTTTCTCAATCCTTCCTTGAGAATCCCCTCGCCTCTTCCATGGATTACAGTCACTTCTTTCAATCCTGCTATATAAGCGTCATCAAGATACTTATCCACATCCATTATGGCATCCTCAAGATTCTTGCCCTGAACATTTACCGACATGGAAATTGCCTGAGCCTTTGACTTATAAAGCTGCCCGTATCTGCCGGATCTGCCTTTTCTGTCTTCCCTGCCGTCGTCAGTTTCCATAAACATTAAGTCCTCAATGTTTATGTTTGCTTTCATTATACCTATCTTTACCTGCAAGTCTCCTTTATCATCAGGCAGAGTCAAAACTTCTCCTACCTGATTTAAGGTAAGAACCTTGACCCTGTCTCCTATCTTAAGCTTGGAAGCATTTACCGGTTTTTGATTGACTCTTCTTATGAGCTTCTCTGCAACTTTCCCCTCTGCATCCTTAAGGCGTTTTCTGTTGCTGTCAAAGCTTCTGTTTCTTTCGCCCATGCTTTCAAGTTTATTCAGCTCTCTAAGTTCTTTAGCCACATCTGTGGCCACTTCCTTTGCTTCTCTTAAGATATATCTTGCCTCTTCTTTTGCTTTTCTTATTATTTCTTCTTCTTTGGCTCTCAGAAGTTCTTCTCGCTTTTCCATATCTGCCTGTTTTGCTTTAAGTTCAGCAGAAATGCGAATAGCCTCGTCCCTTTCTTCCTCTGCTTTTTTCCGGTCTCTTTCTATTGTGTCTATGACATCTTCAAATTCTATATCGCCTTGTTCAAGCAGCTGCTGCGCTCTTTCTATTAAATTTTCCGAAAGACCCAATTTCCCGGCAATTTCAAATGCGTTGGATTTTCCCGGAACACCTGTAAGAAGTCTGTAAGTGGGGCTTAATGTGCTGACATCAAACTCCATCGAACCGTTTTCAACGCCATTTGTAGAAAGTGCATATTTTTTAAGTTCGTTATAATGGGTTGTAGCTATGGTTGAAGCGCCCCATGACTTTAGATTTTCAAGTATGGAAATAGCAAGAGCAGCTCCCTCTGTAGGGTCTGTACCTGCCCCAAGCTCATCTAAAAGCACCAATGACTTATCGTCTGCTTTCTTCAATATATAAACGATATTCTTCATATGAGAAGAAAATGTACTCAAACTCTGCTCTATGCTCTGTTCATCACCTATATCGGCAAAGACCTGCTCAAATATAGGTATACGACTGACAGATGATGCCGGTATATGAAGACCGCTTTGCGCCATTACAGTCAAAAGTCCTACAGTCTTTAGCGTTACTGTTTTTCCTCCTGTATTAGGCCCTGTGACTACCAGAGTCTTGTAATTTCCTCCAACCGAAACATCTATGGGAACGGCTTTCTTTTCATCTATCAGAGGGTGTCTGGCTTTCTTTAAAATCAGCTCTCCGTCCTCAGCTATGTGGGGACTTTCGCCTTTCATAGCTACCGAAAGCTTTCCTTTGGCAAAAATCACATCCAACATTACTAAGAGTTTTTGGTTATTCATAAGCTGATGGAAATGTTCTGCCACAGCAGAAGAAAGTTCTGCCAATATCCTTTCGATTTCAACCTGCTCCGCCAGCTCAAGTTCTCTGAGTTCATTGTTTAAATTTACTATTACCTGAGGTTCAACAAAAACCGTTGCCCCTGTAGCCGACTGGTCATGTACGATTCCCGGAAACCGTCCTCTGTGCTCTGCTTTTACCGGAACGACATATCTTCCGTCTCTTATTGTAACTATCGAATCTTGAAGATATGTTTTGTTTTCGGAAGAGTTCAATATATTGTTTAACCTGTTTCTTATGGCGTCGTTTTGCCTCGTTATACTTCGCCTTATGTCTTTAAGTTTAGGCGAAGCATTGTCTGCCATCTCGTCCTCAGATAAAATACATCTGTCTATATTCTCTGCAAGTCGGGGGAATGTTACCAACACTTCTCTTATGCTGTCCAATATGGGAAGAGGCGGCAGGTCACTCTTCAAAAAAGTTATGACATTAGCCGCCACTCTGATATTATAAAGTACCTTAAGAAGCTGAGCCATTGTAAGGCTGCCTCCCTTTCTTGCAAAATGCAGAGAATCCTCTATATTATAAATTTGCCCCAACGGCGCAGCACCTTTATGCCTTATAACAGTTACAGCCTCATCGGTTTCTGCAAGTGCTTCCCTAACCTTTGCTATCTCTGTCATGGGTGAAAGCTTTGAAATCGCTTTCTTTGCGGACTGTGAATTGGCCTGCATTTCAAGCAAATGCAATATCTTATCGTATTCAAGAGTGTTAAGTGCCTTAGCCTTCATTGCTTCTCTTATATTCCTCCAACTCTCTTTTCAGCTGCATGTTTTCCATCTGCAAATCGAAGAAAGAATTTTCAAACTCGCTGCAACGAGCCTCAAGTTCCTTATATTTATCTTCTTCCGCCTGTTTTTCTTCCGCAGCTCTTGCTGCCGATTCCTTATACTGAACAAAATTCTTTTTAGCTTCTTCCCAAAGCTTTATATAATGCTCGGTTTCTTCTCTCAATTTCTCATTTTCCTCTCTGAGTTTGAGATTCTCGGCGGCAGTTTCAAAGCACTCATCCGCAAGGTTTATAGCAGTCAATACTGCCAGAGTGCCTTGACCGTTACTTGAAAAACTGCGCCCCAATTCACGCATCTTTTCATTTACATGAGAAGCAATCTTTCTTATGGATTCTTCATCTTTCTCTCCGGCAATAGTATACTCCTGACCGTATATTCTTACCTTTACCTTGTTGCTTTCCATTTTATTCTCCTTAAATGTCTCTGAGAGTTACATCTAATTTTTCTTTAAGGGCGTCTAAAATTCCTCCATGAACTTTGTTTACATCTTCATCAGTCAGAGTTCTCTCATCGTGTCTGTATGTCAGAGCGAACGCAACGCTCTTCTTGTTTTCTCCAACCTGCGGTCCTCTGTAAACATCAAACAGCTTTATGTCCCTAAGAAGTTCTCCTCCTGCGCCTTTTATGGTTTTTTCTATATCGCCTACCGCCATATCTTCATCCACAACAAGAGCTATATCTCTTGAAACGGCAGGATATTTAGGCAGAGGTCTGTAAGATTTCTCAAGATTTGCCATCTCCGATACCACATTGAAGAAAAGCTCGGCAACATAACAGCGTGTACCTATTCCGTATTTTTCTGCTACATCAGGGTGTACTTCTCCCATTATTCCTATCTCAACCAACTCTTCTTCCGAGCCTGCCAAACCATACTGAGTTTCTTTTATTGCAATTCTTGCACATCTTCCCGGATGATAAGTGCCGTATTCTTTTTCAGGAATAAATTCAAGGTCTTTTATTCCAAGCTTGCCTAAAAGTTCTTCTATCGCACCCTTAAGTGTGAAGAAATCCTCTTCCGGACCGTAGAATCCTATTGACATCGCATCGCTTTCCGTAGGAAGATCGTTTTCGTCAAGAAGATTTACCATGAAAGTATTTCCGATTTCAAATGCTCTCACCGAATCTGTATTCCTTGAATAGTTTCTTCCGAGAACTTCAAGCATTCCCGGTGTAAGAACTGTTCTCATAACGGAAGTATCTTCTCCAAGAGGGTTGAGAATTCTTACAAAAGCTCTCTCCCATGAATCTTCATCTATTCTGATATTATCCACTCCCTTAGGGCTTACGAATGAATAAGTCTGAATCTCATTGGCGCCAAGGGCACACATGGTTTCTCTTGCCATATCTTTTACATCTCTTTCATATGACTGAGATGCTTCGTTGTTTCCTTTTGGAATTGTTACAGGCAGCTTATCATATCCGTAAAGTCTGGCTACTTCTTCGATAAGGTCTTCTTCGATTTCTATGTCCTGCCTTACGGTAGGCGGTGTTACATACATATCATCTCCGTCACCCTCCACTTTCATTTCCAAACTTTCAAAGTAATTTACCATCTGTTCTCTGTCTATATCTATACCGAGAACGCTGTTTATTCTGCTTACTCTGCCATGAACTGTTCTTGCTTCTTCAGGGTTTGGATATACATCGACTCTTCCCCCTACTACTTTTCCTCCGCCAATAAGTTCTATCAGATAGCACACTCTGTCGGCAGCTGCTCCGCAGAGATTAGGGTCTATACCTTTTTCGTATCTTGAAGATGCCTCTGTTCTCAGTCCCAGTCTCTTAGCTGTAGTTCTTACGCTGTTGCCGAGGAAATTGGCTGATTCCACAATTATAGTCGTAGTATCATTTTCTATCTCGGAATTCAGTCCTCCCATAACACCTGCAACTGCTATTGACTTTTCTGCGTCATGTATCATCAGCATCTTGTCGTCAAGAGTTCTTTCGGTTCCGTCAAGGGTAGTGAATTTTTCACCGTCTGTTGCTGTATCCACAACAATCTTTCTTCCCTCTACGCTGTTTATATCAAATGCATGTATAGGCTGACCGTATTCCAGCATTACAAAGTTGGTTACATCGACAATGTTGTTTATAGGTCTCATACCTGCATGAATAAGTCTTCTCTGTAACCACCACGGAGACTCCTCTACTTTAACATCCTTTACGATTCTTGCAACATAACGCTTACAAAGTTCGGACTTTATCTCTACACTTACAAAATCCGCTGCATTTCCCTCTTCGGCTTGGCACTTTGTCTGTGGGTAGTTTACCTTATCACCGAAAGTAGCAGCCGCTTCTCTTGCCATGCCTACCATGGAAAGACAATCAGGTCTGTTTGGTGTTATTTCAAAATCTATCACCGAATCTTTAAGCTCAAGCGCTTCCGCAAAATCTGTACCTACAGGATATTCTTCGCCTAAAATCCAGATTCCGTCTCTCTGGTTTACAGGTACTACCTTGTCTGCAAAGCCAAGTTCGCCGAAAGAACAAAGCATACCTTCTGATTCCACACCTCTCAGCTTACCTGCTTTTATAACAACTCCGTCTTCTGTCTTAGGTTGTCCGTGAAGAGGTCCCGGTATTCGGCTTCCGTCAAGAGCCACCGGAACATATGCTCCCTCAAATACATTAGGTGCTCCTGTAACTATCTGAACAGGTTTTTCTTTGCCTACATCAAGCTGACATACCACAAGCTTATCAGCATCCGGATGCTTTTCTATTTTCAATATCCTGCCTACCACTACATTTTCCATATCGCATCCGACATGTTCCATAGTCTCCAAATTGGAGCCTGACATTATCATTCTGTCGCAGAAAGTTTCAGGATCTGCTTTTATATCTGTATAATCTTTTAACCATTCTAATGAAACTATCATTCGATCTACCTCCCTACTTGAACTGTTCAATGAAACGCATATCGTTTTCGTAGAGCAGTCTGATGTCGTCTATTCCGTATTTGAGCATTGCGATTCTTTCAACTCCCATACCAAATGCAAAACCCGTATATTTTTCAGTATCTATTCCGCCTACTTTCAGTACATTAGGATGTACCATTCCGCAGCCGAGAATTTCTATCCAGCCGCTTCCCTTACATACTCTGCATCCCTTGCCTCCGCATTTGAAACATGAAACATCCATTTCTGCGGATGGTTCTGTGAATGGGAAGTGATGCGGCCTGAATTTTGTCCTTGTCTGTGAGCCGAACATCTGCTTAGCAAAGCTGTCAAGCACACCCTTAAGGTCTGCCATGGTAATTCCCTCATCTACAACCAGTCCCTCAACCTGATGGAACATCGGAGAATGAGTTGCATCCGGAGTATCACAACGGAAGCAGCGACCTGGAGCAAAAACTCTGATCGGAGGTTTCTGCGCCATCAAAGTTCTTACCTGCACAGGTGATGTCTGTGTTCTCAGAAGTATATCGTCGTTTATGTAGAATGTATCCGTCCAGTCTCTTGCAGGATGATACGGACCTGCGTTCAGAGCGTCAAAATTGTTAAAAACCGTCTCAACTTCAGGTCCCTCTGTTAACGAAAATCCCATAGATTTGAAAACCTTGGATATTTCCTCTATTGTAATTGTTATAGGATGCTTTGTTCCCAGTTTGCGAGTCTTTCCCGGCTCGGTTACATCTATTGCCTCGGCCTTGAATCTTTCCTCTTTGGCTTTTTCTTTCAACTCATTGACCTTATCGGCAAGCATTGCCTCAATCTCAGCTCTTACCTGATTAGCTGCCTGTCCCAATTCTTTTCTTTCTTCAGGAGACAAACCGCCCATGGATCTCAATATCTCTGTAAGTGCTCCCTTTTTTCCAAGCACTTTTACTCTTGTTTCATCTGCTTCCTGCAATGAAGTAGCGTTTTCAAGCTGTTTTTTTGATTCTTCTAAAATTGTTTTCAATTTCTCTTTCATGTTTTTTCAAACCTCTCGATATGAATATTTATATATTTATCAATTCCCCGTCTTACCTGATTCATTGCCCTTTATCCTGACAGCCTCATACATGATTATTGATGCTGCTACCGAAGCATTTAAGGACTCTATGGTTCCTCTCATGGGAATCTTTATTTTCAACTCTGCTTTTTTCATGAGGGTTTCCGATACGCCGTTACCTTCGTTGCCTACTATAAGGGCTACATTACGGCTTAAGTCTTCCTCATAATAGTATCGGCTGCCAACGGGACTTGCAGCTGCAAGCTTCTTGCCGGCAGCCTTAATAAATCGCATCAGCTCCTCTTCTGTATCTACGAAAACTACCGGGACTCTGAAAAGAGAACCGGCAGCTGCTCTTACAGTCTTTGGTGAAAAAATATCCGCAGTTCCTTTCATGGCTATGACCAAGTCATATCCGGCTGCATCGGCAGTTCTTATTATAGTACCGATATTGCCGGGGTCTTGCAGCCTGTCTAAAATCACAAAGTTTCCGCCGTCTATGCCGTTTTCTATCATCTCTTCTGTCGAAAACTCCGGCTTTTTAACTGCGGCTACCACACCCTGACTATTCTCCGTCTGCGTTAAATCTTTAAATAAGGCTCCGTCGGCGACAAACATGCGGCATCCTGTTTTCTCCGTGATATTTTCCATACTTGGGGCACAGTCTCTTCTGCACACGACTGTCTCAATTACTGCATTACCCTCGGAAATCGCCTCATTTAATAGATTTCCTCCCTCGATTAGATACAATCCTGTCTTGTCTCTGTATTTTTTTGTCTGAAGCTTTTTAAAAAGCTTATATACCTGATTATTTTTAGAAGTTATTTCTGTCACTTTCTTTTCCTGACTTCAATGATAATTTATCATAAGAGCCGGCTGCAGCCGGCTCTGACATTACTATTTAAGAAAATCCGGAATTTCGAACTTTGAAGTTCCTTCGTCGTCGTTACTTAAAATATCCTGCAAAGTGTGCTCAGTTCCGGTTAAGCCATCTACCTGACCGAAAACCACATCTTCATCGGTTTTTGTTTTTTCTGCCTTGGTAGGTTCTTCTTTTTCAAGGCCTGTCGAAGGCGATGCTTTTTCAGCATTTTCTTCCTTTTCCAGTCCTTCGCCGAATCCCGTTGCAATTACGGTTATTGCCACTTCATCTTCCATTTCTTCGTTGACAGCAGCTCCGAAAATGAGTATACAATCTCTGTCTGCCTGTTCTTCCACCATTCCTGCAATCTTGCTGACTTCAAGCATTCCCAAATCGTATCCGCCGGAAACATACAGCAATATCGCCTTAGCTCCCTGTATGGTTGTTTCAAGCATAGGGCTCTCGATTGCTGATTTAACAGCATCTTCGGCTCTGTTCTCACCATGCCCCTTACCTGTTCCCATGTGAGCGATTCCTCTGTCTGTCATTACAGACTTAACATCGGCAAAGTCCACATTGATCAGAGCAAAGTCTGAAATCAGATCCGATATACCCTGTACTCCCTGTCTCAATACATCGTCCGCCATGCGGAAAGCATCTAACATTGAAGTGTTCTTTTCGCAATTCTGAAGCAATTTATCATTAGGCACCACTACCAGTGAATCGACATACCTTTTAAGGAAGCTTATGCCAAGTTCTGCCTGTTTCTTTCTTTTGGCACCTTCAAAAGAGAAAGGTTTGGTTACAACGCCTACTGTGAGTATTCCCATATCTCTTGCGGCTTTTGCTATTATAGGAGCTGCACCGGTTCCGGTTCCTCCTCCCATACCGGCAGTTACAAAAATCATATCAGCACCGTCTATTATGGCGGATATCTCGTCAAGTGTTTCTTCTGCGGCTCTCTGTCCAACCTCAGGATTGGCCCCTGCACCCAATCCTCTTGTAAGTTTTTCGCCTATCTGTATCTTAGTCTCTGCCAGACATCTGTTAAGTGCTTGTCTATCTGTATTAACGGCAATAAACTCAACGCCCTGAAGCCCGGCTTCAACCATACGGTTAACTGCATTGCAGCCGCCGCCTCCCACGCCGATAACTTTTATGACTGCCGCTTTTTCCATTTCAGTCTCTATCTGTAGCATCTTAAATCCTTCCTCCTTGGTTTTCCCATTATCTTTTATATTTTATCATATATGAACACCTATTGCACGAAATTTTAAGGTTTTTTTGAGGTTTTTTTAATCAAAGGCCGGGCTGAAAGAAATATATTCATCACCGCTCACCTTAACTGTACCTCTCTCTATATTTATATCAAACAGACCTTTTATAACTTTCTGCAAATTGCCGCTCTCCATGGCTTTGGTAATATTCTGCGCCGTTCCCACACACACAAGATTATCAAGGACATAAGCTCTGACTCCGGTCTCTGATGCCTCAACAGTTTTAAAATACATGTCGGACTGATTCATTGTAACAATCAAATCCATTATCTGCCTCATCTTAACCGTTTCTTCAATTTCTATAGGTAATCCCACTTCTATCTTGCTTATGGTAAGACCCTTTATAACAGTCAATTCAGGCTCTACTTCCGTCTTTCTCAGAACATTCTCCTCTTTATCAAGAACCACATAATTTTCTCCGTAAACTACGGCACACACCTGTTCTCGTTCAGTTATCTCTATTTTTATCTTATCCGGTAAAATTCTCTTTACCTTTACTTTTTCCATATATGGGTCTTTCTCAAGTCTCTTTTTGATATCCCCTGCCCCGACTCCCCAGAATATGTTCTTTCCTGTCTTGCAGTTCCCCATAGTTATTATCTCGTCTTCACTGTAGTACATATTTCCGGAAACTTCAAAAGATGTCACATTGAAAAACGGTGATGACGCAAAAAAATAAATCCCCGCACCTAAAGCTGCGATTATTATAAGTTTAACCAATAGGCTTATTCTTTTTTTCTTATGTTTTTTCTCTCTTCGTTTCAATAAATCCACCTAAATCCTTAAATCCTTTTTCAAGATCTTCGTATCCCCTTTGTATATGGAAAATATCCTTTACCGTTGTTCTTCCCTCTGCCATCAGACCGGCTATAACAAGAGCCGCTCCGCCTCTCAGATCCATGGCTGAAACCTCAGCCCCATGCAAATTTTTCACTCCTCTTATTATAGCATTTTTACCACAAGTTTCAATATCTGCCCCCATTTTAATCAAATCATTTTTATGGGTAAATCTGCTTTCAAATATCTCCTCTCTTATGGTTGTAAGTCCGGTGCTGCAAGTGCAAAGGCTCATCAACTGAGGCTGGCAATCTGTCGGAAAACCGGGATACGGCTGTGTAACCACTATTCCCGGATTCTTAAGCTTCTTGGGAGCTCGTATCTCAATTATATTTTCATAACTCCTTGCAACTGCACCCATTCGTTCAAAACATTGAATCACTTCTTTCATTATTTCCGGTCTTATGTTGCGAAACACGGCATTTCCGCCTGTACCCACTACTGCCGCCATATATGTTGCGGCTTCTATACGGTCTTCCAATATAAAGTACATCTGCTCCTCAGGCCCTGTTTTTCTCTTGCCCGAACCTTTTACGAATATTGTATCACTCCCCGCTCCAAAAACCTGGAATCCCGATGTCCGCAAGAATCCTTGTAAATCGCTTATTTCCGGCTCGGCAGCACAATTCTCTATTATAGTATCTCCTGTCCCGGACAATGCTGCCATCATAATGTTTTCCGTCGCACCTACGCTGGGATAGGAAAGAGTTATTCTTCCCCCTTTACATTCACCTTTGCATCTTATACGGTTTTCTTCTTCCTCGACTTCAAATCCCAGTCCCAAAAGTCCGTCTATATGTATATCTATAGGTCTTTTGCCTATATCACACCCTCCGGGTCTATGTATTACAGCCTCTCCGCATCTAACAAGGAGACTTCCCATCAAAAATACAGATGAGCGTATTTCTGCCATGAGTCTCTCAGGCACTGTAAACCGGCTTATACCTCTGCTGTCGATGATTATACAGTCTTTCTCCCATCTGCTCTTCGCTCCAAGTTCTTTAAGAATATTTTCCATGGCAAAAACATCCCCTATTTTGGGGCAATCATATATTTCGTATATTCCGCCTCGACATACGGTTGCCGCAAGTATGGGCAAGGCTGAGTTTTTTGCTCCCTTTATTCTGTACTCTCCTCTAAGAGGAACACCTCCGTCTATGTAGTAATTTTCCAACAAAAAGCACCTCCCGATTCTATTTTTATAGTATGCCGGTAAGGTGCCATGAGTGATTCTTATATCTGTTTATTTTGAAGCTTTTCGTAATCGCCTATTATCTTAGTTCCTATAATATCAAGAGCCTTATCAGGCGCACATCTTCTGGATGCTTCCGACATCTGTCTGAGTACATCGGGATTATTCTTAAGACGCATAACATCCTCTATTACAGTCTTCATATCCAAATCCTTTTCTTCTATTAAAACAGCTCCGCCTCTGTCAGCTATCGCCTTTGCATTGTAATACTGATGATTTCCCGTAACATTAGGCGACGGTATCAATATGGCAGCTTTTCCGCTTACAGTAGTCTCTGCCACAGACAATGCTCCTGCCCTGCTTATAACCACATCGCAGGCAAGTAAATGCAAATCCATATTGTCTATATAATCTTTAACCTTGATGTTATCACTCAAGGTTACTCCCTGCTCTGCCATAAGCTTTTTCACATCCTCATAATACCACTTTCCTGTACCTGAAATCATACTCACTCCCGGATGACCGTTAAAAAGCTTAATCAGTTCAAGGGCAATCTCGTTTATCTTTACAGAACCAAGGCTTCCTCCAAAAGTAAATACCACAAAATCATCCTGCGGAATTTTAAGCTTCTCTCTTGCCTCTTTTTTGCTTATCTCAAAAAAAGCCTTTCTCACCGGATTACCTGCGTCTATATTCTTTTCCGGTTCTTTAAAGTATTTTTTCGCATCCGGAAAACCTAAGAATATATTTTTTACATATTTCTCCAGTGTTCTGTTTGCAAGACCCGGAAATGCATTCTGCTCATGAAGATAACAGAGCTTTTTTTTCATATGTCCTGCTATAAGTACAGGGAAACACACATATCCGCCTGTTCCTATGACTACATCAGGCTTAAATTTTCTCATTATTTTTAGAGACTGAAGTACACCCTTTGATACTTTAATTCCTGTTTTTGCAACCTGCATGGGCGTCACATGATCGAGCCACCTGGCATCAACCAACTCCATATTGTATCCGCTCTTAGGTACTACATCCTTTTCAATCCCCTCGCTGCATCCTATATATAAGATTTCAGTATCAGGTCTCATTTCCTTTAACTTGTCTGCTATGGCAAGAGCCGGATATATATGACCCCCGGTTCCGCCGCCTGTAATGATTACTTTCATTTTTTCACCTACAAATCCGATGATTTAGAAATATTTAAAAGAACTCCCATCGCCCCCATGAAAATCATAAGAGCGTTTCCTCCGTAGCTTACAAAAGGCAAAATAACTCCTGTCGGAGGGAACGAAGAAGTTACTACGGCTACATTCATAACCACTTGTATGCCTATCATTATTGTTATTCCGGCTGCCATCATCATTCCCATATAATCCGGTGCATTCATGGCAAGATGACATCCTCTCCATATCAGAAGCATATATACGCACATCAACAGGAAAATGCCTACAAATCCAAGTTCTTCTCCGATAATTGCAAGAATAAAGTCATTTTGCGGTTCCGGAAGATACAAATTCTTCTGTATACTGTTTCCCAGTCCTTTTCCGGTCAGTCCGCCTGTTCCCATTGCCAAAAGAGACTGAACCACCTGCCACCCGTCTCCGAGAGCATCGGCAAATGGGTCTAAGAAACTGGTAAATCGGGCAAATCTGTAACCCTCAGTATCAACCAAAATAAGGCCCACACCGGCAACACCGGCAGCACCGGCAAGAATACACATATGCCTCCACTTAACCCCGGCTACTATCAACATTCCGCCCGCTATAAATACAACTGTAAAAGCAGTGGACATGTTTGGCTGAAGCATTATAATACCTGCATATATTCCCGCCAAAAATACTACAGGAACAACACCTTTCCAAAAATCAAATGCCCGTTTTGGATATCTGTCAAAATAGCCTGCAACGAAAATTATCAACCCAAGCTTGGCAACTTCTCCGGGCATTATGGTTATAGGGCCGATATCTATCCACCTGGTAGCTCCGTTTACCTCAACCCCAAGAGGTGTAAATGTCAGCAAAAGAAGCCCTACGCACAAAACCGGAATAACCTTGTAAAGTCTTCCCCATATATGATAATCTATTTTTGCAAGAATCCACATGGCTATAAATCCCGCCGCAAGCCACATAAGCTGCCTCTTTAGATATACATAAGGGTCTCCGGCCTCGCTTATGGACTTATAATAACTGGCGCTGAATATCATAACTGTACCAAAAGTCACCAGTACCACTGTAAGCAGTATAAGCCAAAGGTCTCCCGTCTTGCCCTCGGGAAGAAAGGTAAAATGACGCCTTGGTTTTTTTTCTTTCTTTACCTTAGTCTTTTTTTCTTTAGCTTTTTTAGGCGGTTTTTCCGATTTAGCTACTTTTGCTTTGGCTTTTCTCATATTACAAATATACCCTAATTTCCCAATCTTGCAACCAGTTCTCTGAAATGGTCGCCTCTCTGTTCAAAATTGTCATACATATCCCAGCTTGCACATGCCGGAGAAAGAAGTATTGTATCTTTAGGCTCGGCAATTTCAACTGCTTTTTTTACACATTCCTGCATATTGGCTCCGTAGCTGTAGTCCTTAAATCCGGCATTATCTGCCGCTTCTGCAATCTTAGGACCATCCTTTCCTATAAGGACCATATGTTTTACTCTTCCGTCAAAACTTTCTATAAGCTGAGAAAAGTCCTGACCTTTACCGTCACCGCCGGCAATAAGAATTATATCCTTTCCTATAGCATTAAGTGCTGTAACTGTGGCATCTATATTAGTTCCTTTGGAATCGTTATAGAATTTTACTCCGTCAGCCATTCCGCAATACTCTATTCTATGAGCAACGCCTGCAAAGTTCCGAAGCGTTGTTCCGATAATTTCAGGCTCTATACCTGCAAAGTATGCTATAGCCGCCGCCGCAAGAGCGTTTTCCACATTATGCTTTCCTATAATTTTAAGTTCATCCGCTCTGCAAAGTTCCACAGTCTTTTCACCGTCTGCTATTACTAAAATACCGTCTTTAACGAAAGCACCCTTTTTCAGTTCCCTGACAGACGAAAACAAGATTACTTGCGGTTTGGCATTTTGTGCCAGCTTAACACACATTTCATCTTCTGCATTTATTATACAATATCCTGTTTCATCCTGGTTCATAAACACATTTGCTTTGGCAAGTCCGTAATTTTCCATAGTATGATGTCTGTTCAGATGATCCGGTGTTATATTTAGAATTGCAGATACCACCGGTTTAAAATATTTCACTGTCTGCAACTGGAAGCTACTGGTTTCTGTTATAAGCCAATCGCCCTCCTCAGCGTCCAATGCCTTTGAAATTACAGCTACACCTATATTACCGACGACATAAGTGTTCTTTCTTGCATTTTTAAATATTTCTCCTACCAAAGTAGTGGTAGTGGTCTTTCCGTTGGTGCCTGTTATCGCCACAAAATTTCCTCTTGCCACTCTGTAGGCAATTTCAAGCTCCCCTACTATTTCAGCTCCCGCTTCTTTTGCTTTCTGTATAAAATCAAGCTCCGGGTCTACCCCCGGACTAAGTATGAGCATATCAAAGGAGCTCAAATCTTCCGGAACTTTTCCAAGGCATAATCTAAGTCCTCTTCCTGTCAAAAAACTCAGAAGCTGGCCATCCATATCCTCTGCTTTTTTTGAATCCTGAATCGTTACTTCCGCTCCAAGCTTAAGCATAGCCTGAATCGCAGCGATTCCCGATTTTCCCATTCCTACGACAAGAACTCTTTTACCTCTTATGTTATTCAAATTTATATTTTTCATATCATTACCCCTAAAAGTTTAAAGATGCATCAATACTATGGCCAAAAGGCAAAATGCCATTGTGAATCCCCAGAACATCATCACAACTTTTGTTTCTTTCATTCCGCAAAGTTCAAAATGATGATGTATCGGTGCCATCTTAAAAATCCTTTTTTTAGTTTTTTTGTAATAAGTAACCTGTATTATTACAGATAACGCTTCTATAACATATATAAGACCTGCTACAGCCAAAAGAAACTCAAGTTTCATCAAAATCGCCCCGGCAGACAGCACACCTCCGAGAGCCATAGACCCTGTATCTCCCATGAATATCTTTGCAGGATATTTATTAAACATCAAAAATCCAAGACATCCGCCTGCAACTGCTCCAAACAGTACAGACTGATCCATATATCCGAAAGATACCCCGCCTATTACCATGAAGAATGATACAAGTGCAGTAATTCCCGATGCCAGTCCGTCAAGACCATCGGTCAGATTGACTGCATTACTGAAAGCGACCATTACAAACATCACAAACGGTATATAAAATATGCCCAAGTCAAATGTGACATCCCAAACGGGTATCCATATAGCTGTGCTTTCTACAAATCCGGAGCCTGAGAAGAACGAAGCAAAAATAGCAAAGGCCAGTGAAAAACCAAGCTGCATAACTATTTTCTGCTTAGGATTGAGTCCCAGATTATTTTTCTTTACTGCCTTTTCATAATCGTCTATAAATCCTATCAGTCCAAAGAGAATCATGGCAAGCAAAACTGCAAAAACCTCGATTGTCAATCTGCTTGTCACTGCAGTCACCACTATCGTACATATTGAAGCAGCAGCAATAATTCCAAGACCGCCCATGCTTGGCGTACCTGTCTTATGCAGATGCGACTTTGGCCCCTCATCTCTTACAAATTGTCTGAATTGTTTCTTTTCCAAAAAAGGAATCAGCATTTTTTCGAGCAACGCTCCCAAAACCCATGCTGCAATCAGTGCTGTTATCGGGAATATTAACGATTCCATTTTTCTCTCCTTATCTCTTATCCTAAAATTTTGTTTACTATCTGTTCCATCTTCATGCCTCTTGAGGCTTTTACAAGTATTACATCACCTTTTTTAATGATGCTTTCTGCTTTCGAAATAAACTCTTCTTTACTCTTAAAGAACATTATATTCCTATCGTCCATCAGTTCAGAGGCACCTTTTGCATAATATTTTGCATCGTCTCCTATAGCAATCAAAAGGTCCACTTTTTTTTGCGCCGCATGTCTGCCTACAGCACTGTGTCCTGCCTCTGCTCTTTCTGCCAATCCCAAAATATCTCCAAGGATTGCCACATGACGGTCTCCCTCTATAGCTGCTAAGGTATCTATAGCCGATTTTACCGAATCCTCACAAGCATTATAAGTGTCATCTATTACCTTTACACCATTACCGTCTGTTATTTTAAGTCTCTTTCCTGTCAGCTCAGATCGAGTAAGTCCCTCGGCTGCCTGTTCTATATCTATTCCTATAAGCTCTCCTGCCGCTATAGTCAATGCTGAGTTAAGAGCATTATGACCGCCTGCCACAGGAAGTTCTATTTTATACTCCTTATCGTTTCGATTCAAGATGTATTTTATACCTTTATCTCCCAAATCGCAAATTTCTTTTACAACATAGTCCCCCGCTTCTTCACTTACGGTTACAAGATTATATTCCCCGCTGACTCTCTCCGGCTTTAACATTGGGCAAGAGCTGTTGACAACAAGAGTTGCGTCCTTATGGAAATACTCTGTTATTTCCATCTTTGCCTTTAGTATGTTGTCTAAATTTTTCATCATTTCTATATTCACTTCAGCAATTCTTGTTATTATGGCTATATCCGGTCTTACTATATCCGCCAAAAGTTTTATTTCTCCCGGTCTATCCATTCCCATTTCCAACACCGCTATCTCAGTGTCTTCATCAAACTCAAGTATTGACAGCGGCAAACCATGGGCATTGTTGTAATTCTTCTTGTTTCTGCCTGTTTTGTATTTAGTCGAAGCCACATAATACATAAAATCTCTTGTACTGGTTTTTCCTACGCTTCCTGTAACTCCGATTTTCTTTTTCAGCGGCAAAAGATTCAGATAATATTTTGCCAAATTCTGCAATGCAGTCGTAGTATTTTCTACCAGTATTACATCGGCTTCCCCTATTTCATTAGGCATCTTGTTTTCGTCGGAAACAGCTACAACTCTGCATCCTTTTTTAAAAACTTGGTTTATAAAGTCATGTCCGTCGTTGTTTTCGCCCACAATGGCAAAAAACATCATGTTTTCTTCTATTTCCCTCGAATCTATGGAAAATCCTTTTACCTTATTTTTTCCCTCACCTCTTACAAGCCGTCCTCCGACAGCCTTGACTATTTCCGGTACTGTAAATTCTCTCATTTTAAACCTCTCCTGCATGACAGTATGACTTCCTTATCGTCAAAATGTCTTATTTCATCTCCGATTATCTGATAAGTTTCATGGCCTTTACCTGCAACCACTACTATATCTCCCCTTTTAGCTTCAGCTATAACCCTTTGTATCGCCTTTTGCCTATCCGGTATTGCCATTATAACCTTATCGCAGAATTTCATTCTGCTTGTTATATCATCTATTATCTTTTGCGGCTGTTCTCTTCTTGGATTGTCTGATGTTACTATTATGAAATCTGCTGTTTCCATAGCCGCTTTAGCCATCTCGAATCGCCTGTTTCTGTCTCGGTTGCCTCCACACCCAAATACCAGCATTAACCTCTGCGGTTCGTATTTTCTAAGGCTTTTCAACAGGCTTTTAAGCGCTACTCCGTTATGAGCATAATCCACCAAAACAGTAAAATCATCGCTTATATCTATCTTTTCAACTCTACCCGGGACTTTCACATTACTTATAGTTTCCTCTATAATGCTCCATGGTATTCCAAGAGATTTAGTCACTGCTATTGCTGACAGCGTATTTTGTATGTTGAAATCCCCTGCCAGATTTATGCTTATATGTCTAACGGAATCATCGCCGCAAGGCTTTTTGGATTTTAAGTCATAAGATATTCCAAGCCTGCCTCCGTCTGTAACCAATCCATGATTAAAACTGCAAAAATCCGCCTTTTCAGTTTCTCCGAAATACACCACTTGCTCAAGATTTTCATCCTTCACCATGTATTCATGCCATGGGTCATCACAGTTTATAACGGCCCTGCGACATTTTGAGAAGAGAGTTTTTTTCCAAAAGAGATACTCCTCAAAGTTTGAGTGTTCCCCATCTCCTATATGGTCCGGGCTGATATTGGTAAAAACCCCGATATCAAAATCTATATTCTCTACTCTGCTGTGCATAAGCCCTTGTGACGAAACTTCCATTACTACTGCCTTACATCCGGCATCTTCCATCTCCGCCATAAGTTTTTGTATGTCCGGTGACTGAGGCGTAGTTGCAAAGGCATCTGTCATATGCTCTTCATATCCGTTAAAAACAGTCCCTATTATACCTGTCTTGATTCCGGCTGCTTCAAGGATACTTCTAATCATAAATGTTACAGAAGTCTTGCCCTTTGTTCCGGTTACACCTATTACCAAAAGCCTCTGTGAGGGGTGATTGTAAAACGCATCGCTTATTTGTGCCATTGCTTTTCTTACATCACTTGTCTCCACAGTTGTTATGTCTTGCGTGATGTCTTGTGGCAGATTTTCTGTTTTCCCCTCCGACATTACTATGGTTCTTGCACCGTTTTCAATTGCTTTTTCTATATATTTTTTTCCATCTTCAAGGTGACCGTCAACCGCAAAAAACAAACTTTCCGGTATAGCTTTATCTGAGTGGTACACAATAGTTTTCACATCTTTATCCACACTGCCGCATATACGGCATTCAGGCAATGAATCTGTCAGCCTTTTCAGCTTCATACATACCTCTCGTCGGGATTTGCCGACTCACACCTTAAATTATTGATCGTATAAGTATACCTCTGAGCCTCTCTTTACTTTCGTACCTGCCGCAGGATACTGGGCGGCAACAATAAATTCTTCTCCGGCTCCCTCTCTTTTGTTGTAAGTTAAACTCTGACCTGCAACTATGCCTACTGCCTCACTGTATTCTGTTCCAACCACATCCGGAACTATAGTATAATTTCCTTCAATCGCAGCAAGCTCTTCCTCAGTATACTCAGGTTCCACATTTAGATATCTCAATGTATCTTGTAATATGCTCTTTGCTATCGGGCCGGCTGTAAGCGAACCGTAATATGAGCCCTTAGGACTGTCTACTACAACAAGAATCGCAATCTTTGGATCGTCCATAGGCGCCATTCCAAGAAATGAACTGTAGTAATAATCGCCGTATTTTCCGTTTTCCACTTTATTTGCGGTTCCTGTTTTTCCGCCTATGCGATATCCTGTTATCTTCGCTACTCCTGCACCACCGTCAGAAACTACATATTCCATTGCTTCTCTCATTTCTGCTGCGGTTTCTTCCGAAATCACCCTCCTGACTTCTTTGGCTTTGTATTCTTTTACAACCTTTCCGTCAGAGTCAGTCAGAGATTTTACATATCTGGGCTGAAGCAAAATTCCGTCGTTTCCTATTGCGCTTACTGCTGTCAAAAGCTGTATCGGAGTCAATGAGATACTCTGACCGTAACCCATTGTTGCAAGTTCCACCGGTCCGACATCATCGGAATTATACATAATAGAGCCGGTTTCCCCCGGATAATCAACTCCCGTTCTTTCGGTTATTCCATACATATCTATATATTTGTAGAATGTGTCTACACCCATCTTTCCAGCTACTGTTGCCAAAGCAGGGTTGCATGAATTTCCAAGTGCCTGTTTGATTGTCTGTGTTCCGTGATCTCTGGAACTCCAACAATGCAGCGTTACACCTGCAATAGTTATCTTAGTATTGCAAGTGAAAGTCTCTGTCTGAGATATCACCTTTTCTTCTAATGCCGATGATGCTGTTATAAGTTTGAATGTCGAACCCGGTTCATAAGTATCGCTCACTATGGGATTTCTCCACATCTTGTTAAGATATGATATCTTTTCATCTTCAGGAAGAGCATCATAAGCTTCCTTAGCTGCCTCATCCGCCGGTTCTGTCGCATTATTTGGATCAAACCCCGGAGTGACGGCGCTTGCCAAAATTTCACCCGTTTTAGGGTTCATTACAAGACACATTATTTTCTCAGCGTCTGTTTTTTCCATTCCCTCCTGCAAAGCCTTTTCCACATAATACTGGATAGCTTCATCTATGGTCAGAACCACATTGAGACCATCTTTGGCTTCATAATATTCTTCTGAGCCGTCTACCAATTCATTGCCCGCTACATCAGTATTTTTGACCCATCTTCCGGAAACTCCGCTCAAATACTGGTCATATTCCAATTCTATTCCGGTTCTTCCCGTATTGTCTACTGTAACGCTTCCTAAAAGCTGAGATGCAAAATTGCCCAACGGATAGTATCTTCTTGTGTCTTCCGATAGTTCTATTCCGGCTATCTTAAGTTCTCTGACCTTATCTGCATCTTCTTTTTCCAGATATTGAGCAACTTTTACAAGGGCCTGATTTTTTGTAATCTTTGTTTTTACATCGGCAGCATCCATTTCAAGGACCGACGCCAAGTCTTCGGCTATTTTGTCTATTCCTTTGTTCTGTTTGCTCTCTGCAAGTTGGGCAGGCCTTGCCCACACCGAATAACATGTTACACTGGTTGCTAGTTCCTTGCCGTTACGGTCATATATCGTTCCCCTTTTGGCTTCTATAGGAATATCGCTGGTTTGCTGGTCTACTGCCTTTTGAGTCATCTCATTGGCATTTACCACCTGTATCCATGCAACACGAAACGCAAGCAGTACCATGAGGACCGCAATAATTATAAATCCTATCGCTATTCTCTTTTTATTGGTCAAACTTACAGCGTTTTTTTTCATAAGAAATAATCTCCCAAATAATAATATAAAGCCGGAATACTATTATTGATATTAAGTTATCCGGCTTGCTTTCTATATGAAGTTATGTCACAAAGCTATGTATATTTAAAAGAGCTTGCCCTTATTCATATGCTTTTTGTCTTATCAAATCCATCAGACTTTCTTCTGACGGTTTTATTGTCGAAAGGTGTATACATTCGCTTCCCTGAGGATAGTACATTCCCAATTCATCTGCTGCATAAGTCTCAAGCTGATTTATCGTTTTGCTGCTGTCCAACTTGATAGTCAGCATATCTATTTCTGTTTGAAGAATGCCGTTTTCACTTCTCAGCTGATTTATGGAATATTGCAGCTTGGCAGCGTGGGCATTGACTACAATCATACCTATAAAAAGTACTCCAACAGCTATTACTGCGACTATCAGGCTGCGAAGAACAGCCGCCTTATATGCTTTCTCTTGTTGCTGTTTTTTTTGTGTTCTGTCGATTTCAGGTCTCTGCCTGGTTCTCCTTATCCTCTCGTGCTGTGTTTCCGGTGCGTAATTATAACCGTAGTATTCAGCTGTATAAGCCTTTCTTGCTGTTTCCATACTTTTTTCCTTAATTGTAAATTTTATAATTTTTCCGCAATTCTAAGTTTTGCGCTTCTTGCTCTTGGATTTTCTTCCATCTCCTGCCCGGAGGGTACAATCGGCTTTCCTGTAATCTTTTTTATATCAGCTTTCTTTCCGCAGACACATACAGGAAACTCTTTAGGGCATGTACAAGGATTGGCTCTCCTGTTAAATACATCTTTCACTATTCTGTCTTCAAGAGAATGAAATGTTATTATACAAAGTCTGCCGCCCGGTGCCAACACATCACAAAACTCTTCCACTGCCCTTTCAAGTTGACCTAATTCGTCATTGACCTCTATTCTTATCGCCTGAAATGTTCTCTTGGCGGGGTGAGGTCCTGTCCTTCTCGCTGATGCCGGTATGGCTTGTTTGATAAGTTCAACCAACTCGAAAGTTGTTTCAATAGGCTTGTCCTGCCGCCCCCTTACTATAAAGTCGGCTATCCTTGAGGCCCATCTTTCCTCTCCGTATTTTGAAATAACTTCGGTAAGAGCTTTACGGCTGTAGTCATTCACCACATCATATGCTGTAAAATCATCGTCTTGGCTCATTCTCATATCAAGAGGAGCATCATTCATATATGAGAACCCTCTTTGAGGATTATCAAGCTGAAATGAGGACACTCCCAAATCCAAAAGAGCACCGTCGATTTTTTCTACAGATAGTTCTTCAAGGACTTGTTTAATGTCAGAATAATTACTTTGCACAAAATATTTGTTGCATTCAAAGTCTTTAAGTCTTTCAGATGATGCATTTAGAGCATCATTGTCTCTGTCTATTCCTATAAGCGTACCTGCAGAAGTCAGTTTGCTGCATATGACCTTGCTGTGGCCTCCGCCTCCGAGAGTTCCGTCAACATAAATTCCGTTTTCTTTAATATTCAATCCTTCTATACACTGCTCAAGCAGCACAGGACAATGTCTGAATTCCATAGATATCACCTATCAGAAATTGTATTCGGCCAATGCATTGGCAAAGTCCTCTGTATCCATCCTGTTATCATTGTCGGGAGCCTCCCATATATTCTTGCTCCAGACTTCTATCTTGGACATTGCTCCCATGGTAACCAATTCTTTTTCTATTTTTGCATACTCCCTGAGTTCGGCCGGTATTACGATTCTTCCCTGTTTATCAAATTCACATTCAGCCGCATTTGCACAAAAATGCCTTATAAATGCTCTGACTTTAGGATTTGACTCCGGAAGTTTTGAAATCTTATCCATCTGTCTTTCCCAGTCAGCCTCGGTATATATATATAGACATTTATCCAGTCCTTTTGTGAGTATGCATCTCGTTCCAAGGCCTGCCCTGAGTTTTGCGGGAACGATCATTCTGTTCTTTTCATCTATGGAATTGTAGGTCGTTCCCATGAACATAATGAGTTCCTCTTTTCTCAAAAAAATGCACTATATTTTTAGAGTTTCTATTATCACCACTATACACCATTTTAAACCACCTTTCAATAGTTTTTAGGGTTTTTTTGAGTTTATTTCACCACTGTAAAGAAATTTTCATATAATGTACCATCCCAGTTTATTTATAGAGAGGATTGTTTAAAATGAGTTGTTTAAAAAATAATTGCACTTGTAAAAACAGAGGAAGCAATTTAGTATATCTGACAAAAGTATTTTTTGATGCCGAAGAGAGTGCTTCCCCTATATTGACACCTATCACCAATTCGACAGAGTTCACCCAGCAGTTAAGTATAGGGGGAGGATGTCACGAAACTCATCCGATATGCTGTAATGTCAATAATTGCAGTTGTAATTGCGGATGTACGACTTCAACAAATTGCTGCGATATGTGCCGTGAAATTTGTTGTTGCTGCTGCAATATGGGAGACAGTTGCTCAAACTTTGAAATCACCCCATGTACCACATTTGAAATAACCAATGCTTTTGTGGTTACTCGTTCCCTTAATATCGCAAATCCGGCACCTGAAACTAATCCCGTAATAACAGTAGACGGAATACCTGTAACCAATGTCACTTCTGAGGGCGGACAATTCCTTGGAGATATCAGCGGCATAATGCCTGAAATATCCAAATGTCCATGTACTTCTCCTTGCACCGGCAATTGTCCCGGAAATTTCGTTTTCCTTTCAGTTACCGGACCTTGGAGTCTAAGTGCTACAATAGTTATTGAGGGTAAGGCTTACGACAATGGTAAGGCCTGCAATTTCAGACTATGCTTTACAACTTTGGATGGTAACCCGATACCTGTGGGCGGCAATTCTTCATTTGCTTTCTGCGGCACGGAAATTCCTTGTCAGACAGGGGGAATTTCTCCTTCATTACTGTTTGATTTTGATGCATGTGCTTCACTTCTCAATCCTGTGCTTACTGCCACAACTGATTGTAATGTAATGCTGCGAGGTTCTTTAGTTGTAACTCCTAAAGCAAGACTTAGAGTTACAAGACCTTCACTGTTTAATATAAATGCTTTGGAAATTGATGTTCCTTGCGATGATATCGGTCAGTGCAACGCTTGCAATCCTGATGAGGCAAATTGTCTGACAACATCCCAGGATGAATGTTGCTGCGGTCATCCCGCAGTAAACAGAGTAGATGAAATGCTTTCTGCTTCTCGCAATTCAACCGAATATCACTGCTGCGGCTGTGAATGTGAACGAGAAACTGACTGTGGCTGTGGCTGCGGTAAAAATTGTGGCTGCGGCTGTGACGAATGTAAGACCGACTCCACTTATCATCACAATAACATTTGCAAAGATAAATCTAATTACGCCGGCATAACCTGCCAATGCTGTGACACCAACGGATATACCTTTTAGCATTTAAACATCCGCCCAACTAAAAAAAACGGGTAAGACACAGAAAAACCCGGAAAGCTTCAAAGCTTTCCGGGTTTTATAATCCGTTACAGTCAATATTTATTTTTCTTATTTATGCGTGTCTTGTATTTGTTCTTGCGATGGCTGAATATTGTCTTTTTTCTTCCGGGCAATCGATTATTGACACTTCTTGCAATATCTCTTATTACTAAAATAACAATAGCAGTCAAAACCGCTGCTACAGCCAGTCCCAATACCTCATTCAAATGAAGATTTCCATCATGGGCAATATGAAGATTGTCTAAAAACTCTTTCATTTTCAATCTCCCTCTCTATCCACTTGGCTTAGTTTTTAAAATTATACCATGTTTTTACAAAAAAAGCAAAGTATATTGTTTATGTACAGGAAAAATACTATATTAAAAGATTTTTCAGAGGTGAAGTTTATTTATGTTATCCTATAAGACCAAAAATGCGTTGGGAATCATACTCATATTTGTTCCTGTTGCAGGATTCCTTTTTTCCCTTAACCGACAGCTTATAAATCCTGTTTTCATCATTCCATTGATTGCAGGTATACTCTGCGAAAGCATTCTTTACCGGATATTTTCAATGTCTGTGTGGCTTAGCTTAAATACCTCTTTTTTTGCTTTTTCAGCGCTTACAATAACTTACTTTCCGGGCAGTGCAGCATCATATATTTCTTATATTTTACTGGGTTTTTGTTCCGGTGGGTTTATTTTCATACTTCCTCCAAATGCAATAATCGGCTGGTTTTTTTTCGACAAAGCCAAATCCATCGGCTCAATTATAAGTATAGGAATAATCCTCGCCTGTGCTGCGGCATATTTTTTCACTGTAAACCCTGCATTGTCCGTAGTCGTTTCTTTTATATCCATGGTGATTTCCTCTCTCATAATAGTAAAAACTCCGCCTAATATAACCGTAGATATTTTTCTTGACGGTACTAAACATAACAAAAAAAATCGCATAAAACTTTCTGTTTTCTTTTTTCTCATATCTTTATCCCTAACTTTTGCATACCGTGCAGGATATACATCTGCCTTTGGGGATTTTGACGAGTCAGCTGCACTTTCGGAAAATTCATTTAATATTATCCTCACAATAATAAGTATAGCCTTAGGCCCCGCTCTTTCAGCCCTGTTTGCAGACAAAAAGGGAATATACGGCGGTACGGTAATGCTTATCTTTTTATCGGAACTTTCCGTTATGTGCATGGGATTTTATTCTTCTTCAAGCATTATGGGATACATCGGTAATATCGCTTTCGGTATGGCAATCTCGTCAACTTTAGTAATATGTCCTCTTTCTGTATACTACATTATGGGTTCTTCATCATACAATAAAAATCTTGGAACAATATCAACCTTTATCCCTTTAGGGGCAGCTTTTCTCCTGCCTTACGGCGGCTTGTCAAGCGAAGAACTTTTCTCAATTCAATCTGTAATAAGCATATTGTTTATTTTGGTTGTAAGTTTTTTTACCATTTTTTCTGCTTGGAAGCATCGTTTGGTACTTTTAAAATGACCTCTACTGTGTTAAAATTTTTGTAGATAAAATTAAACAATCGGAGGCTAACATGTCAGCATTCGTTAAATTTGAAAATGTCAGAAAAGTATATCGTATGGGGGAAGTATCAATAGAAGCCCTTAGGGATACCACTTTTGAAATTGAAAAAGGTGAAATATGCGTCATAGTAGGTCCATCGGGTGCCGGAAAAACGACGCTGCTTAATATTTTGGGAGGTATGGATACTCTTACCTCCGGCAATGTTTGGCTGGAAAACGAAAAGATTTCAGATTACAGTCAAAAACAGCTGACGGCTTACAGAAGATATGCTGTAGGGTTCGTATTTCAATTCTATAATCTTGTTCAAAACCTTACTGCTATTGAAAATGTTTCCCTTGCAACACAGATATGCAAAGACCCAATGGATTCAAGAGAAGCTTTGGAAAAAGTAGGTCTTGCAGACAGAACCGATAACTTCCCATCACAACTTTCCGGCGGAGAACAGCAAAGAGTCGCCATCGCAAGAGCTCTGGCAAAAAATCCCAAACTCCTGCTGTGTGACGAGCCTACCGGAGCGCTGGATTACAACACCGGTAAATCCATATTAAAACTGCTTCAAGACACTGCTGTCAAGACCGGCATGACTGTAATAATAATAACTCACAATCAAGCCATAACGCCTATGGCAGACAGAGTAATTCATGTAAAAAACGGCACTGTGATTTCTGTTGAACAAAACCCAAACCCAACGCCGATTGAACAGATAGAATGGTAATTTTTTCAGGAGGTTCGTTATGAAAAGCATTATGTTCAAATCGACTCTTCGTGAAATAAAAGACAGCTTCGGCAGGTGGTTTGCAATCTTTGCAATAATAGCTCTTGGAGTGGGATTTTTTTGCGGCCTTAAGGTATGCAAGTCAGCATTTCTTGAAACCGGCAATACATACCTTGAGGAACATGAGTTTTTTGATTATCAACTCATCTCAACCCTTGGACTTGAAACTACTGATGTTGAAAACATTTCCAAACTGCCGGAAGTGGAATATGCCGAGGGGTCTTTTTCTGCTGATGTGTTAATATTTGAAGAAGGTTCGGATTCCGGCGAAACAGTAACAAAATTCCTTACCGTTTCCGAACATATAAACACGCCCTCTCTCAAAGCAGGACGAATGCCAAAAAACGGAAACGAATGTTTAGTTGACCCTCAAAAATTCACAGAAGACGATATAGGCAAGACAATCAAAATAAGTTCTTCAAACAACAGCGAGACAATAGATATGCTCGCCTATGATACCTATACTATTACAGGCATTGCCGATTCTCCTTTGTATCTCAACTTTGAAAGAGGCTCATCTTCCATAGGCGACGGCAGTGTATCATGCTTTGTCATGATTCCTCGTGACGGTTTTTCTTCGGAAATATTTACCGAAATATATGTAAAGCTTGCCGACTCAGCTTTTATATTCAGCAAAGAATATGATGAAATCAGCGACGCCGCAGAAAAGCCTCTTACAGAAGCCTTGGAAACCGCTTCAGAAAGGCGCTATCAATCTATTATAGATGACGCCCGCAAAAAGACTGATGACGCTCGCTCACAAATCGAAGACAGCCGTGAAAAATTAACCGCCTCAGAAAACAAGCTTAAAGATTCCGAGGAAGAAATAAAAAGCAAAGAAATTGAACTAAATAAAAATCAAGCTCTTATAAACGACGGTCTAAAAGAATATAATTCAGGAGTCAAACAATACAACGAACAGCGTTCCTATGCTTATTCCCAACTTGAAGAGTATTACAGTCAAGGTCTGATTAGTGAAGAACAGTACAATTATCAAAAAAACGCTCTTGACGCTAAGTTTGCACAAAGCTGGAGTATTCTTCAATCTTCAAAAGCCGAATTGGATAAAAACCAAGCGTTGTTAGATGACGGACGAAATCAAATCAACTCTGCAAAGGCCGAAATCGCAGCCGGCCGTTCAAAACTAAAAAGCGGCAAACAAGAGTTGAAAGAGGGAGAAGCCAAACTCTACGACGCAGAGAAAAAATTAGAACAAATCGAACATCCCGACAGCTATGTCCTTGACAGAAATACCAATGTAGGCTATGTATGCTTCGATAATGATACAAGCATAGTTGAGGGTATAGCTAAGGTATTTCCTGTATTTTTCTTCCTGGTTGCAGCACTTGTCTGTATGACTACCATGAGTCGTATGATAGAGGAACAGCGTACTCAGATAGGAGTTCTGAAAGCCCTCGGCTACAGTGAAAAGCAAATAATAGGCAAGTATTTGTTCTATTCGGGAAGTTCAGCCGTACTTGGCGGAGTTTTGGGATTTTTCGCAGGCACATATATATTCACATGGGTAATTTGGGAAGCATACAAAATGATGTACGAATTTGCCGATGTTATATTTGTCTTTGACTGGACAACAGGGCTTTTGGCATTGCTTGCCGCAATAATATGTTCTGTGGGAACTACAATTTATTCATGTTACCATGAACTTACTCGTGTTCCTGCCGAACTTATAAGACCTAAGGCTCCTTCTTCCGGAAAAAGAATATTCCTTGAAAAGGTAAACTTCATATGGAAAAGGCTCAAGTTCCTGCAAAAGGTTTCCATCAGAAATGTTTTCAGATACAAGAAGAGGTTTTTCATGATGATACTTGGAATCTGCGGCTGCACTGCTCTGCTCGTTACAGGTTTTGGTGTCCGGGATTCCATAAAAAATGTAGTTTCAATGCAGTACGATGAAATTTTCCATGTGGATTACGAAGTCACATTTAATCATAGTATGGAAAAAGAGGATTGCGACAAATTTACAGAAGAGAACAGTGATTATGCAGAGGATTGTATATTCCTCCACACCGGTTCTGTAGATGCAAGGCTTAACGGTCTGATAAAATCTGTAAACCTTGTTGTAAGTAACAGCGGTTCAGGTATAGAAGATTTTATCAGCATCCACGATGATAAAGGTTCTATTGAATATCCTAAAACCGGCCAAGGAGTAATCAACAGCAATCTTGCCGAAAATCTTAAACTCAAGGTGGGAGACAGCCTGACCGTGTATGACAGCGAAATGAATCCTCTAACGGTGGAAATTTCAGGACTTTGTGATAATTATGTTTATAATTATCTTTATATCAACGAAGATACCTATAAGTCAGCATGGGGAACACCGGAAATCAATTCGACATATGTCAAGGGGTTCCGAAACGATGACGGTGAGCTTATTGACAATCCTCACGAAGCGGGTTCTGCTATAATGAACTCCTCAAATGTTTCCGCTGTGACTGTGATTCAAGATTTCAGAAATCGTATAGATAATATGATGGTAAGTCTTGATTATGTGGTTGCCTTGATTACATTATCAGCTGCTGCTCTGGCATTTATTGTGCTTTACAATTTGACAAATATCAATATTACCGAGCGTATCCGTGAAATTGCAACCATTAAAGTTTTAGGTTTTTATCCGAGAGAAACATCTGCTTATGTTTTCAGAGAAAACATTGCTTTGACGGCAATTGCCGCAATAGTTGGACTTCCTCTCGGCAAATTGCTCCACGCATTTGCTATGAGCAAAATACAAATAGATCTTCTGAGTTTCGATGTACACATTTCGTTGCTTAGCTATATTCTTGCAATAGTCGGTACTTTCGTCTTTGCTATAATAATAAATATTGTAATGAGGCGAAAAATAGATAAAATAAGTATGACTGAATCTCTTAAATCTATAGAATAAAAAACCAACCCCGCGTGAAACGCGGGGTTTTTCACATGCGGGCATAGCCCT